>JAGVUK010000165.1 GCA_019136335.1 Methanomicrobiales archaeon | reverse complement strand
GGAGGGCGGGTCGTACTCGGTTGCCGGAACGGTGACGGCGGTGCAGCCGTCCCGGTCGTTTGTCACGAAGAGCGGGAGGCAGTCGTCCGTGAGGAACCTGGTCCTTGCCGACCGGACGGGGGAGGTCCCGGTCGTCATCTGGGGCGAGAAGGCGGAGGAGCGCCTGGTTTCCGGCGACCGCCTCGAGGTCTACAACGCGACCGCCCGGCGGGGGCGGTACGGCGATCTCGAACTGCACCTCTCCTGGGGAAGCGCTCTCGTCGTCCTTGCCGAAGAGGAGAAGGAGGTGGAAGTCGTTGGGACGGTCATCGCCACCGGGCAGGGCATCTGCATCGATACCGGCGACGCCTGCTACCTTCTTGCCGACCCGCTGCCGGTCGGGTACGATCTGCGCGTCCGGGGCACCCTGCACCGGGGCGTGATCACCGTCCGGCACGTCGAGGCCGCGATCCCCGATCCGGGAGATCTGCAGCGCCGCCTGGACCGGTTCTCCAGGCGGCCCTGATCCCTGACTTTCACTTTCACCCCGCACGGCAAGCGACCTTAATGTCTCCCGCTCAACACTCTTAGTGTATCACAGCAGAACAACACAAGAGATCAAGTGAGGATTGAGATGTCAGAGATTGATCTTGAAGATTTACCGGGCGTCGGGCCGACCACCGCCGAAAAACTCCGCGAGGCGGGATACGGGACCGTCGAGAGCATTGCAACGGCCACGACATCCGATCTCGCCGAGGCGGCTGAGATCGGTGAGGGGACCGCAAAGAAGGTGATCCTCGCCGCACGGAAGATGGCGGATATCGGCGGGTTCAAGACGGGCCGCGATATCCTGGACAAGAGAAAGGGCGTCAAGAAACTCAGGACCCTGGTCCCCGAGTTCGACGAACTTGTTGGCGGGGGGCTTGAGACGCAGGCGATAACCGAGGTGTACGGGGAGTTCGGGTCCGGGAAGAGCCAGCTCGTCCACCAGATGGCCGTCAACACCCAGCTCCCCGAAGACCTCGGCGGGCTGCACGGGAGCGTCATATACGTCGACACGGAGAACACGTTCCGCCCGGAGCGTATCGAGCAGATGGTCGGCGGGCTCCCGGAGGATGTGGACCTCGGCTCGATGGAGGAGATCCTCGAGCGGATCCACGTCGCCCGGGCCCACAGCTCCGACCACCAGATGCTGCTCCTCGAGACCGCACGGGAACTCGCAAACGAACTGCGGACCTCCGACTATCCGGTCAGGCTCTTCGTCATCGATTCGCTGACGTCCCTCTTCCGTTCGGAGTACGCGGGGCGCGGGACCCTCGCCGCCCGGCAGCAGAAACTGAACCGCCATATGCACGACCTCTTGAAGCTGCTCGACGACCACAACGCGGTCGGTCTCGTGACCAACCAGGTGATGTCGAACCCGGCCATCCTCTTTGGCGACCCGACCAAACCGATCGGCGGCAACATCGTCGGGCACACCGCAACCTTCCGGCTCTACCTGCGTAAGAGCAAGGGCGGCAAGAGGGTTGCCCGCCTGGTGGACAGCCCCAACCTCCCCGAGGGCGAGGCGGCGTTCATGGTCGAGCAGGCGGGGCTCAAGTCGTGCTGAAGGCGCTCGTAACGGATGTCGACGGCACCATCACCGACCGGCGGCGACGGATCAACACCGCGGCCATCGAGGCCGTCCGGACGCTCGTCGACGCGGGTGTTCGAGTGGTGCTTGCAAGCGGCAACACCGTCTGTTTCATGGACGGGCTCTGTAAGATGGTCGGGACGGACGGGACCATCATCGGCGAGAACGGCGGCGTCTACCGGAGGGGGTTTTCCGGCCCTCTCCACATCCCCGGCGACCAGAAGATCTGCCTCGAAGCGTTTGAGGTCCTCAACGACCATTTCGCCGGGCGGGGCGTCGGGCTCGAGCTGCTCAGCGCGCAGTACCGGTTCGCCGACGTGGCCTTCGCCCGGAACATCGACCCTGATGAGGCACGAGCGGTCCTCCGCGACCACCATCTCCCTGTCCGGGTGCTGGACACGGGGTTTGCCATCCACCTCCAGGCGCCCGGCGTGAACAAGGGGACGGCGATGCGGGAACTCGCTGCGGATATGGGGCTTTCCCCCGGCGAGATGCTGGCTATCGGGGACTCGGAGAACGATATCGAGATGCTCAGGGCTGCCGGGATTGGCGTTGCGGTCCAAAACGCCCCGGGACCGACCCGGGCGGCGGCGGACTGGGTCTCGGAAAGCGCGTACGGGGACGGGTTCGTGGAAGCGGTAAAAAAGTATTATCCCGATCTCTTCAGCAGGTAGCGGTCGACCACGATATAGTCTTTTATATCTTTCACCGCCTCAAACGGCACAAGCATCTTGTCCCCATCCATCCTGTAGCCGTCGGTCTTAAACGTATCGTCCGGCTTGACGATCAGGTCGACGACCTGCCCTGTGGTGAGGTCGACCATGATGTTCTTGATGGTTCCGATGAGCATGCCGTCATTACTCATCACTTTCTTC
>JAGVUK010000299.1 GCA_019136335.1 Methanomicrobiales archaeon | reverse complement strand
ACGGGGACAGGTCCGGCCCGGCCCTCGCGGATCCTCCTGATGGTCGCGACGTTTGCCGTGATCTCGATGCTCTTCTTGATGCCCGCCCGGAGTTTCTGCAGGTACTCCCGCTCCTCCCCCGAAAGGGTCTCGTCGAGGAGATCGGCATAGATGCTCGTGATATTGTCGGCGTTTCGGACGTCGTGGGTGAGGATATCCAGGTAGAGGTTCGCCTCCCGGTTCGCCGCCTCGAGCCGATCATACAGTATCCCCCGGAGCGCCCCGGCACCGACCTCCCGGCCGATCGCCTCGAGGAGCCGCCGGGCTTCCTGCGATATCTCCGGTTCGGTGGTGCTCCCGAGCACGAGCGCCCCGACGACCAACGACTCGGCGACGAGCGGGATGAAGGCGAGAGAGGCGACGCCGAAATCCGCAAGCACATCCAGGGCCCGCATATCCGCCCCTTTCGCTCCCTCGACAAACCACGGTTGACCGGCGACGAAGACCCGATTATACGGCCGGTGGCGGACGTTGAGGGCCCGATTCTGCATTAGAGTGAACTCGGATACCTTCCGTTGGCACCGGAGGACAGCCTGCATCCGGTCCTTCCCCTCCAGCATGTAGATCAGCCCGAGATCGAATTCGAGGTTATCGAGGGCCGCATCGAGCGTGTTGTCGAGCAGTTCATCCAGAGTGAACGCAGATGCCGATGCCGTGATGACCGCATTCAAGACAGCAAGCCTCCTGTTCCCGATACGGACTTCTTCTTCCGCCCGTATCCGCTCCGTGACGTCGGCAAGCGAGAAGACCAGTCCCTGGACGTCACCCCTCGCACCCTTCACCGGTACGAGGCTCCAGTCCCAGTAGGTCGTCCCGCGTTCGGGCTGATCTCGATAGGTGAACGGTTTTGCGTAGATACGGAACGCCTCCCCGGTATCCCGCACCCGTTCAAAGATCGCCTGGTTCTCCGGGTTCGGGAAGAGATCGAAGTGCTTTCGCCCGAGGAGCTCCTCTTTCGTGTATCCTGAGCCCCTCGCGTAGGCCGTGTTCACGCGGACGAACCGGAACTCCAGATCGAGGTAGGCGAGGTGGACGTCGGTATACGCCATGACCGTCCGGAGGAGGTCGCGCTCCTCGGCGAGGGCGGCCGCGAGCGCCTGGTTCTCGGCGAGGAGCCGCTCCCGCTCGGCGTCCACCTGCTTCCTCCAGGTGATGTCCCGGGCGAGGAGCCGGATCTCCGCAAGGCTTCTCCGGTCGTCCCGGACGGTCGTGACCGAGATGGAGACGGGGGCGGGCCTCCCGGTCGCGGGCTGCACCCAGACCTCGACCCCCCGCAGGGGCTCGGAGGCCCTGCCGTCGAGATGCGCGATGAGGCCCTGGAGGGTCTCCCTGCACTCCGGGATGATGTAGGCCAGGCTGGATGTTCCGATCAGGCTCTCCCTCTCTCTGCCGAGGAGGAGGGATCCTGCACGGTTCACGTCGAGGATCGTTCCTCGTGGGTCGCAGACAAAGTAGCCGTCGGGAGCGAGGTCGAAGCGATCCTTGTAGTGGCCGAGTTCCCGCTCAAGGCGGCGGCGCTTCTCCTCGCTCTCCTTCCTCGCGGTGATATCGGTGATGAGAAGGGCCACCATCCCGCCGTCCGTGACCCGGATCGAGCACGCCATTCGCCGGGTGGGGGCGATCCGGCACTCCAGCCCGGAGAGTGCTGTCCCTGCCCGGAGCGCCGCCAGCATCCTTCCTGCTGCTTCCGTCTCGACATGCGGTGCAATGTGGGTGCGGACGAGCGCCATCCCATCAGCCCCGGCAAGATCGCGGTCGTCCGGCAGCGCGATCAGGCGGCGAAAGGCCTGGTTCGCCAGCATGACCCTCCTATCGGCATCGAGCAGAAGCAGGGCTTCGTCAGGGCTGTCAAGGATGGTCTCCGGGACGGTCAGCATCGGAGGTGTCGTTGCGTGCATGGTGCGATCGGTCTCCCGCGTCTCTGCTACGGTAAGGAGAGGTACGTCTGGTGTGAACGAAGATAAAGATAGGCAGGATGGGTTCCTGCGCAACCGGCTGCCCTGCCCGCATGCGCGTACATCGGCATCACCTACCCCGGAATGCCATAAATACCCACTCTTTCGGCATTGACCGGATGCAGCGGCGGGCTTCTCTCACCGGGAGTATGGAACTCTCAATCGTCCCCCTCAGGCGCTTCTTGCTTCGCGGGCAAACGCAAGCGTCCTCTCAGGGCTGCGGACCCCATCTTTCTTGACGCCGGTATGCACATCGACCCCGTATGGGCGGACTCTCCGTATCGCTTCCGCCACATTCTCCGGCGTGAGCCCTCCTGCGAGTATGACGGGGATTGCCGAGTTTGCCACAATCGTTGCACTGATATTCCAGTCGTGAGGGATCCCTGTCCCCCCGATCCTCTCCCGGGTCCGGGTGTCGAGGAGGAGGGCATCGGCGTAGGGCTCGTAGCGTTTCGCGGTTCTGATGGCCGACTCGTCCGTCACGTGAACGGCCTTCACGATCTTCA
>JAGVUK010000134.1 GCA_019136335.1 Methanomicrobiales archaeon | reverse complement strand
TTCTCCCGCCCTTGCAGCTCGGCGACGTCCCGTATCGCCTCGAGCATGTGGACGGAGTCTTCGAGGAAACTCAGGATATCGGCGGGGTAGAGGTCGATCCCGTATTCGTCGAGGAGGTAGGCGCTGATCTGGCGGTGATCGAGCCCCATCTCCCGGAACTCGATGATGGCAAGGGTGAACTTCCGCTCCGGGCACCCGCAGAAGGGGGCGTTTTTGCACTTGCAGTCCATGAAATCGCGGAAAAAGGCAAGGAGCTGCTCCTGCATCCGGCGGTCGAGGTGCTCGAAGTTGACCGCCTTCCCGAGAGATTCGAGGAACGCACCCGAGAAGACATGGTCCGGGAGCCGGAACCCTGCCGCCCGCTCCAGCTTCCGTGCCGCCCGGAACCGGGCCTTGTCCGCGATCACGACGCTTCTCCGGGCTCCTCGTCGAACTTCGCAAGAGATTTGATAGCGTTGCTCATGGTCTCGATCTCGATGAGCCACTCGTCGAAGAGGCCGGGGTTCTCCGCATCGTCCTTGATATACTTCGCGCAGCACGTGGCCCCGTCGACAACGGCGGCCCCGATATTCGCGGCAACCTCAAGCGCCTCCTCGAGGTTCTCTTCATCGAGAGCCCGGCCCTTCTTCACGAGCGTCTTTATATCCTTATCGAACCCGCCCTCGAGATACTTCCGGCAGGCGGTGAAGAGTACGAGCAGGGAGAGCTGGAGCGACCCGATGACGTCCTCGAGCTCTCCTTCGGGGAGCCCGGTCATGACGATCAGTTCCACGTCGTCGAGCTTCTCCGTGGCCTCCTCCTTCGTGAACCGGCCGTTCTGGTAGAGGCGGATGATCTTTAAGACCGAGAGGGTGATGTCTTCGGTGAAACTGTAGAGCATCTGCTCGCCTTCGGAGACGTCTTCGCCTTCGGCAGGCTCGAAGTCAGCACCCTCCAGTGTTTTGATCCAGTTGTCCCAGCGCTCCTGATTATAAAAAATATAGAAGAGTTTCATGGGCTCTGCCTGTTTGGCTTTCGCTTTCTTCGCCATATCAGTACACATTCGGAGTGCCTCTGTTAAAAATCATTTGCTCGCTGTGCCAAAAGCCCGAATTGCCGCGATTCGCGAACATTCATCTAGAACAAGCGAGCATAAGTTGAGCAGATGGCACAAGATGCTGATCTCGCTTTACTCCTGAAATCCTGCGAACCTGTTGCGGTCGCGCTCTCCGGGGGGACGGACAGTTCGGTCCTGCTGGCCACCGCCCGGCGGCACACCGTCCGGGCGATCGCTATCAGCGTCGATACCGGTCTTGCCCCCCCTGGGGAGATCGCCGCGGCGCAGGAACTCTCGGAGCGCCTCGGCGTCCCGCATATCGTGATACCGCTCGATGCGCTCGAGATCCCCGCGATCCGGGAGAACCGGCCGGACCGGTGCTACGCCTGCAAGCGGGCGATGATGGAGGCGGTCGCGAGAGAGGCAGAGCGGTGTGGATGCCGGACGGTGGTCGACGGGACCCACGCCGACGACCGGCCCGCGACAAGGCCCGGGATGCGGGCGCTCGTCGAACTCGGGATCAGGAGCCCGTTTGCGGAGTGCGGCATGGGGAAGGCGGATATCGAGGCCCTTGCGGCAGACCTCGGGGTGCCCGTCCGCCCGCCGTCCGCATGCCTTGCGACACGCATCCCCACCGGCGATGCAGTCACCCGGGAGTGCCTCGCGCTCGTCGCGGCCGCTGAGGCTCTCCTCGCGCGGGAGATCCCGGGGACCATACGGGTCCGGTGCAGTGGTCGTCGGGCCTCCATCGAGGCCGATCCGGGATACCACAAAAGGCTGGAGGGGCTGCTCGGTGCGGTGAAGGATCTCGGTTTTGAGGATGCGGTTATCGCCCCGGAGGGCTACCGGGAGGGAGGTGCGGACTCGTGGAAGCAGTGATGGTCAGGTATGGCGAGATCTTCCTCAAGAGCGAGCCGGTGAAACGGCGGTTCGTATCGATCATGACGGAGAACATCCGGCTCGCGCTGGAGGCGGAAGGACTCTCCCACCGCATCGAGGCACCCCGGGGGAGGATCCTGATCTTCGGCGACGAGCCCCGGCGCATCGCCGCGATCGCCGCCGGGACCTTCGGGGTGGTGAGCGCCAGCGTCTGCACGGTGACCTCCCCCGATATCGACGGTATCGCGGCCGCAGCCGTAGAGCATGCAGGGCGGCACCTCCGGTCGGGGATGTCGTTTGCGGTCAGGGCGCGCCGGACGGGCGTCGAGGGGTTCAACAGCCAGGAACTCGCGGCGGCGGTCGGCTCGGCCGTCCTCGACCGGGTGCCGGAGGCCACGGTGGACCTGACGGCGCCCGACTACGAGGTCTTCGTGGAGGCCCGGGAGTTCGGCGGCCTTGTCTACGACGAGAAACTCGGCGGACCGGGAGGACTCCCCTACGGGACGCAGGGGGAAGTGATGGCCCTGCTCTCGGAGGGGATCGACTCGCCCGTTGCATCGTGGCTGATGATGCGCCGGGGGTGCCGGATGGTGCATGTCCATATGCACAGCGGGCGCTTTGGGGGGGCGGACGTGGAAGAGATCGTCCTCCGGCACCACGCCCGGCTCTCCGCCTGGGTCCCCGGGCACCCTCTCGACCTCCTGATCGTGGATATGGAGCCGTTCTTTGAGGTCATCACGGCCTTAAAAGAGCCCCGCTACCGGTGCATCCTCTGCAAACGGTTCATGCTCCGGGTGGCAAGCATCCTTGCAAAAGATCGCGGCGCTTACGCGCTCGTCAACGGCGACAACCTGGGGCAGGTAGCGTCCCAGACGCTGGCGAACATGACGGTGATCGCCCCGGCGGCGTCTGTGCCGGTGCTCCGGCCGCTGATCGGGTTTGACAAGGAGGAGATCGTCGAACGCGCCCGCGCCATCGGGACGTTTGAGGCCCGGCCGGGGAGCACCGGGTGCACGGTCGCCCCCCGCTACCCTTCGACGGCGGCACCCGCGGCGACGATCGCGCAGATTGAGGAGGAGATCGGCGCGGAGAGCCTCGCGGCCCGGGCGGCGGGGACGGTGCGGCGGTACCGCGCAAAGAACGGGGAGATCGGGGAGGTCCGGTGAGGAGAAGTCCTCAGGTACTCAAGGTGCTCCTGTTTCGGCTTGAAGTCATCTTGGAATGGACGTGGACCTTTGCGGGCCGAAGGCGAATCATGGGTGTACCTCGTAACTCACCACCTCGTGCCCACTCCGGTGGGGCGTCGTTCTCCGGTTCATTGCAACTCGAAACTTTCAGGCCATCAAGCACCATCGTTCGCGCTACACATACACGGATTCCTAGCGGATATCGCATCTGGGGACTCACTTTGCGAACCCTGGGGGGGGGGGGGGGGGGGGGGGGTGTTCCCCCCCCCCCCCTGTCCCCACCCCCCGTGGCGATACGCCCACGGTCCACTGCACCGGGCTTTTCGATCGATAACAGCAGTTCTCCCTGGTACACTGCATATCTTAACTGTGATAGCGCGCCGGCCCGCACGCACCCGCTCTAAAAAATTTCAAGAGTATTCTTAGAGAATATTCAACCCGTTTTCCCGCGCAACCTCGACAAACGACTCCCCGACGTGCCGGATCTGCTTCTCCGTCAGCCCGAAGGTGTTGAACTTCCAGACCCTGGTCGACCCGGGGATGACCCCGGTGATCCCGCGCTTCTTCATGTCGCTTGCGAGGAAGAAACCACGTTTTTTATGCCGCTGTGCCACCGTATCGAAGGATTCCCGGGTGTCTATCCGGGTCAGGGTATGCCTTCTTGGGTAATCGGAGAGGACCTTCGTCCCCTCGATGGAGAGGAGGGCGTCCGTGACCGCCTGCGAATGCGCCACCTCGGTCTCCCAGTGCTCCACCCGCTCCCTGACGCGGGGGAACGAGGCCATCATCCCGACGACGGTGACGCCCATCAGGGTGCAGCCCATCATCTCCACCTCTTTCATGCCGAACGTCCGGCCGGTCACGTCCCCCTTCGCCTGCGTCATCCGAAAGACCCTCTCTGCATGCTCGTTCGTCGTCGCAAGGAGGCCGGAGGGCGCCGGGGCGGCCATGCTCTTGTGGCCCGACCCGACGACAAAGTCCGCACCGAGCCCTTTGCCGTTGATGGGCATGATCCCGACCGTGTAGGCCCCGTTGACGAGGACCGGGATGTCGTACTGGTGGGCGACCCTGATGATGCCCGCGACGTCGTGGACGTTCCCGAACTGGTAGTCGACGTGGTCGACGAAGAGCAGCGGCGGTGTGCGCGAGAACTCCCGGATAACCGCCTCGATCTTCTCCGCCGCGGCATCGGGGGTGATGTGGTTCTTTGCATCCTTCGGGATCTCGCGCGGGATCCCGCCCGCCGCCTCAACCGCCATGAACTCCGTGTAGTGGGCAAGCGACGTGAGGATGACCGGGTCGCCTTTCTCCACGTAGGTGCTCGCGACCGCCTGGAACCCCCGGCGCGCCCCCGGCACCACCCGCACCGTGTCCATATTCAGCCATGCCGCGAGGTCCGCGTGGAACTGCGCGATGGGGGGATTTTTGATGTAGTCGAGCCTCGGGGGGTTTCGGCAGTTGTCGCAGACCGAGTAGCCGTCGCCGAACGAGATTGCCGCCTTCATGGCATCGGCGGTGAGCCGCCCGCCCGCCTGCGCGGGCATCGATATCGACTGCGCACTTCACCGCATCAGCTCCTCTTCGATGATGGCAATCTGCCGCTTCACCTTCTCGATGGAGGTTGCGGCACGCTTCTTCTGCGCTTCATCAAGGTCGTGCTGCGGAGCGGTCTCCCGCAGCAGGAACCGGATGTCGGAGAGGATGAAGAGCGCCTGGAAAACTGCATCAACGGCTCTTTTTGACACGAGATCACCATACAAATATCATTGAGGATATATTAGGTTACGCGTATTCCGGGCACCGACCCGGCGCCGGACACTTTCACACCGCGCACAACAGCCATTTATACCAGGGGCACACGGAGACTAATTGGGCATGAAGATCGTTCATCTGGCAGACACGCATCTCGGATTGTCGGCATTTAATCGGGTTGATCCGGAAACCGGGATGAACCTGCGCGAACAGCTCATCTACGACAACTTCCTCGCCGCCGTCGACCGGATCATCGCCATGCGCCCCGATGCGCTCGTCCATGCAGGTGACCTCTTCCACCAGGTCAAACCAAAGACCCGCGCCTACACGACGGCGCTCGACGCCCTCTCCCGCCTGCAGGACGCGGGAGTGCCGATGCTCGCGGTCGCCGGCAACCACAGCATGGCAAAGACCCGTTACACGGCATCGCCGTTTGAGGTACTCGAACGGGGCGGCTACCGCACAACCGATCTCTACGTCGCCCACCACAACCGCTACCGGCGGGTCGAACTCGGGGATGCGGTCTTTCACCTGATACCGAACATGCTCGAGGCGGAGGGCTACCGGAGGGCGTTTGACGGGCTTGAGTTCTCGCCCGGCACGAACGTGCTCGTCACCCACGGCCTTGCAAGCAACTTAAAAGACCGGCGGCTGCACACCGTCGCCGAGCACGAACTGGAGGCGACCATCCTCTCCGACCGGTTCGACTACATAGCGCTCGGCCACTTCCACGGCCAGGTGCAGGTCGCCGACAACGCCTGGTACAGCGGGTCGCTTGAATACTGCAACTACGGCGAGATCGCGGATATCAAGGGGGGCCTCGCCGTGGACCCGGAGTCGCGGGAGGTCGGGCATATCGATCTGCCACACACCCCCATGCTCAGCCTCGGCAGGATCAACTGCGATGGCATCTCTGCCCGCGAGGTCATGGACGGTGTCCTCGACGCGGTTGACAGCGCAGGGCAGAAGACCTTCCGGGCGATCTGCCAGGTCACGCTTGACGGGATACGCCGCGAGACGCTCCGCGCACTTGACCAGAAAGCCCTCTCGGAGGTCCGGGGCCGGATGCTGGACCTCAAACTGCAGGTGCTCGCCGCTGACGATCCTTCCCGGATCTTTTACGAAGACTCGCTCGTCGGCCTCGACTACGTCGCCGAGTTCGAGCGCTTCGTGGAGAGGGAGCACCTCGCCCCGGGCGACGAGGAGTACGTGAAGAAGACCGGGACGGCGATCCTCCGCTCGGTCATCGCGCGCCATAAAGAGGGAGAGAATGCTGCTGAATAAACTTGCGATGCGCAACTTCAAGCGCTTCCGGGACCAGGAGATCACCTTCCAGGACGGGATCACCGGGATCGTCGGGAACAACGGGACCGGCAAGAGCAGCATCGTCACCGCCGTCCTCTTCGCTCTCTACGGCCTCCAGGGGACCGGGCTTGACGCAAACTACATCGTCAGTTCCTTTGCGGGCCAACAAGACGTCTGCGAGGTCCGCCTGGACTTCATAGCCGGCGGCAACGAGTATGCCGTCGTCCGCAGGTTCAAGCGCCGTCCCTCCTCGACCCTTCACGAGGCAAACCTCTACCTGAACCAGAGGCTCCTTGCAAGCAGCGTCCAGAAGGTAGGGGAGGAGGTGCAACGGATCGTCGGCATGGGCCCGGGTGACTTCCGGAACACCATCTACGCCGGGCAGAAAGAACTCCTCGCCCTGATCGAGAGCAGGGCCGGGTCCCGGAAGGACTGGTTCATGCAGGTGCTGGGCATCGAGTACCTCAGGAAGGACAGCATGGAGGACCTGAAACGGGTCGTCGATACCCGGGAAGGGGTCTTTCTGGAGCTCTCCGGCCGTCTCCGGGAGCTCGACGCCGCCTCCGTGCGCGACCGCCTATCAGCGCTCCATGCCGAACTCGGCCGTGCGGAGGAGGAGGCGGAGCGCGCTGGCGCCGCGGAGAGAAGCGCCGTCATGGCGCTCGATCAAGTCCGGAAGGAACGCGACCGGCTGCTCTCCGTGCGCGACCGCTTCCTGCACCTCGCACGGGAAGAGGAGACCCTTGCGGGCGAGATCGCGCGGCTCCGCACCGAGTGCCGGGGGGGTGAGGAAGAGATCGCAGAACGCAGGAGACTGCAGGCCGAACTCGAAGACCTTGCCCCTCTCGCCGGGCGCTACGAGCCCCTGAAGGCTGAACTCGCCGCGATGGCGGAGGTGAAGGCCGCAAGAGACCGCCTGAGCCTCGAAGCCGGCGCCGTGGGTGAGCAGGTGCGGGAGTACGACGAGCGCCGCGCGAACCTTGAGGCCGAGCTCGCCGCGTTTGCCCGGGATGAAAAGACGGTTGCCGGGCTTGCCCGGGAGGTCGGGGAGCGGCAGGCCACGCGCGACCGTATTGCGGCGATGAAGGCTCTCCAGCCGGAATACGATGCCCTCCGCGAAGAACTTGCCCGCATGGATGAGCGGTTCGTCCAGACGGAGCGCCGCGTCCAGGAGAACCGCAGGGAACTCGAGGGGATCGAGGAGAAGAGCCGGCACCTTCGTGCCCTCGAGGCTGAGGTCAGCGGCTACGATACCCTCCGGGCCCAACAAGAGGTTTTTCTCAAGGCTCTCGAGTATTCCCGGCAGGAAGAGCGGTGCCTGCAGGAGGTCCGCGCCGGGTCCGAGGAGATGAGCCTGCTCGAGAGCGAGATCGCCGGGCTTGCCCGGCAGCTCGCCGGGATGGCCGCCGCCGAGGAGCGGATCGAGTCGGCGGAGAGCCGGAAGGAGTACCTGACCTCGCGGATCAGCGCGTGCGCCGAACGCCAGGAGGCGCTCCGCGAGGAGATCCGGCGGCTCGCCGGAGACCGGGCGGAGATCCTCGCCGCGGGCCCGGAAGGGGCCTGCCCGACGTGCCACCAGAGCCTCGGCGACCACTACGAGGAGCTGGTCGACAACCTTGCCGCCGCTACCGTATCGATGCAGGCGACGCTTGCGGACCTCGAGCACGAGCATGCGCGGGCGACCGCCGACCACCGGGGCCTCGCCGCCGAGCTCGTCGACCTCCAGGGACAGCTCACCGTCTACCGGCGCTTAAAGGAGCAGCACGCCCTCTACTCGACCCGGTACGAGCAGAGCGCGGGTGTCGTGCAACGGTGGCAGGCCGAGGCCGCCGAGCACCGTGCCGCGGTCCGGGCGCTCGGCATGGGCGGGTACGACCCGGCGGCGCATGCCGCCCTCAGGGAACGGATCCGGGACCTCGAGGAGAAGCGGACGGCGGCCGACACCCTCCGGGGCGCATGCAGCCGCCTCCCCGCCCTCCAGGAGGAGCGGCGGCGGCTCATCGGCGAGGTCGAGGGGTACCTCGCCCGCAAAGAAGAGATCGAGGCGAAGATCTCCCGGCTCGGGTTCGACCCGGAGGTCCGGCAGCGCCTCGAGGCGGATGCGGAGGGGCTTGAGGCATCCTATCGGGCATACACGGAGGCGCAGGCCCGCCTTGCGCGGAGACCGGCCATCGAGGAGGAGCACAGAGCCGTTGCCGCCAGGGCCGACGGGCTCCGCGAGAGGCTGCGGATCGCCACGGGCGAACTCGCCCGCCTCGCGTTCGACCCGGAGAGGTTCGCGCGCCTCGGCGAAGAGTGCAGCCGCGCCGAAGCAGCCCACCGGAAGGCGCTGGAACTCAGGGTCCGCCTCGAGGAGGTCCCGAGGCTCGCCGGGGCGCTCAAGGCAAAGCAGGACCTCCTCGCGAGCCGGGAGGCCGAACGGCTCCGGGTCAAAAAAGCCTTGAATGGCCTTGATTTCGACGAACGGCAGGTTGCAGCGGTAGAAGAGGCGCTCGCGAATCGTGAGGGGGACCTCCTGGCCTCACGGGAGCGGAAGTTTGCGATCACTGCCCGCATAAGCAGTCTCTCGGCCGATATCGAGGAAGCGGCCGGGAGGCTCTCCCGTGCGGATGCCCTCCTCCGGCAGCAGGAGGCGCTCACCGAGGAGATAGGGCGCCTGAAACTCACCCGTTCCCTCATCAGGGACTACACCGACTACCTCCTGCAGGTGGTCAGGGACCGGATCGAGGAGGAGGCCGGGAGGGTGCTTGCGGAGATCACCGACGGGAGGTACAGCACCGTGATGCTCGACGACGACTTCACCGTCCTCGTCCACGACATGGGAGACGACTACCCGGCCGACCGGTTCAGCGGGGGAGAGCAGGACGACATCGCGATCGCTCTTCGTGTCGCTCTCTCCCGGTTCCTTGCCGAGGTGAACGGGGTGCACGACTCCACGTTCCTGATATTCGACGAGATCTTCGGGAGCCAGGACGAGGGGCGGCGGAGCAACCTTCTCCGCGCCCTCCGGACCCAGGAGGCCCATTTTCCCCAGATCCTCCTCATATCCCACATCACCGAGGTTCAGGACGAGTTCTCGACGACGCTCGTGGTCGAGATGGGGGCAGACCAGGCAAGCCGGGTCCGGGAGTTCGAGTGATGGACCGAAACACCCTGTACCGGGACGCTATCCGGCGGGTCGCCGGGAGGATCCGGGAGGCCGCCCCGCCGGACCTTGCAGAGCGGTTCTCAGCCGCCGGCGGGTTTGACCCGGCCTCCTACCGGCACTGCCGGCCCGAGTTCGACGGTGCCGTCTGCGCCGTCGACGGGAGCAACACCATCGTCCTTGACGCGGGCTGTTTTGCCGTAGCCGCCGTCCGAGCATCGGTCAGCGCGTATGCCGGCGGTGCGCGCCTCCACCACAGGACGACGCCTCTCTACGTCGTCACGGTCAACCCCGGCACCGGGAACGAGGACTTCGATGCGCTCTTTTACGACTGCTTCCGCCGTCCCCCGAAAGTGCACCTCGACCACGACGACCCCGCGAGAAACGCCGCCGTCATACGGGATACCCTCGAGTACCGGGCGGCGATGGAGATGGCCGAGGAACTCGATACCGGCGACCTCATCGTCCTCGACGGCACGCTCCAGGTCCGCCACGCAAGCCACGACGAGGTCATCGAGAGTCTCCTGAACCTCTGCAACCTCCGGGGGGTGCTCATCGCCGCAGTGACGAAACGGACGTCGCTCACCTGGGGCGGGGGGCACCCCGTCGTCCCGGCGGCGGAGGGGCTTGCCCGCGGCCTCGGCGTCCCCGAGCCCTGGTACCTCTGTGTCTCCGCCGCCGGGGGCCTGCTCGACCGCCGGGAGACCTCCGCCTGGAAACAGCGGGGCGAACAGTACGTCGCGCGGCTGCACCCGCGGGCCGATCGGGCGTTCAAAGTGGAGATCCCCAAGTATTACAACCCGGAGCGGGTCGAACGGGTCTTCTCCGCGCTCGCCTCCTTTGCCGACGACGGAAGGGTCGCGGGCTACCCGTATCCGCTCCTTGACGCCCACCTCACCACCCGGATAGGGAGGGATGCGGTCGAGCAGGTCCGCCACGACATCATCCGGGATATGGACCGGCTCGGCATGAACCTCGCCGATTACACCAGCATCTTCGGTGATTACCATGATGAGTTTGATCGATATTGACGGCGACGACGCCTCGAAGTACCGCCTGATCGGGGACCGGGTGCTCAGCTACCGGTTTGCCGTCCCGCACGACGCAGAGCTCTATCTCGGGGACGTCTTAAAGATCACCGACAGCGTCAAAGGACTGACGTTCTTTGCCAAAGTCAGCGACCTCCTCCACGACTGCAACTTCTCCGACCCGAAGTGGGACACCCGCCCTCATACCGAGCACTTCTACGGGATAGGGGAGGACGTCTTCATCCTCGTCGAGGCGGTCCCTCTCGGCTACATAGGGGAAGACGGCGACTTCCGGAAACCGCGGACGATCCCGGCAAAGTTCTCCCGCGTGGAGCGGCCGGAGTCCCGGGACTTCGCGTTCCTCGCGCAGGTGATGGGCGATATCGAGGTCGGCGTGATGAAGACCGGCCAGGGCGTCTTAAAGGACGTGAGGGTGGCGCTTCACCCGGCAGTGATGCGGCAGCACATGGGCGTCTTTGCGACGACAGGGATGGGGAAGAGCAACTTCATGAAGGTCTTCTGCGCCTCCTGCATGCGGACGAGGGCGTTCGGGCTCCTCATCGTCGACCCGCACGGCGAGTACGTGGCGGGCGGGCGGTCGTCGAGCGGAGAGGCGACGAGGGGGCTCCTGCACTACCAGGCGGGCCGTGACGGCCTTGCCGTCTTCTCCACCCGACCGGAGCAGGACAGGAAGAAGTACCGGCTGGACCAGCTCTACCTTGACTACGACGACTTCCGGATGCCCGACCTCCTCCTGCTCTACGAGCACTCCCCGCCCCAGCGCGAGGTCGTGGAGATGCTCGAGAGCGTGCCCGGTTCGGACGTGATCGACTTCTTCCAGGGGATCGACGCCGCGACCTTCGATGCCGCGACCTACAGCGGCCCGCACCGCGGGATTGCCCGTGACCTGAAAAACTTCTCCACGAGCACGCTCGCCGTGATGCAGCGGCGTATCGCGGGCATGCTCAACCGGAACCGTGGTTTCTTCCGGTCGAAGGGTTCCTCGATCCCGGACATTATGAGGGCGCTCCACGAGAACAGGGTCGTCCTGATCGATATCCCGGGGATGAGCGAGCAGAGCGAACTCTTCGTCCTCTCGATCATAACCCGCATGATCATGCGCAACCACCAGGGGGAAGACGCAAAGAGCGCAGAGGAGGCAAAGCAGGTGCTGATCACCATCGAGGAGGCCCAGCGGGTGCTGGGATCGGGGTCCGGGAGCACCCGGGTCTTCCGGGAAGCCGCGATGGAGGGGAGAAAGTTCGGTGTGGGGCTCTGCGTGGTTACGCAACAGCCGAAGAACATCGATGCCCGGGTCCTTGCCCAGTTAAACACCTTCGTCGTGATGGGGCTCTCCGACCGGGGGGACCGCGATATGATCGCGAGCAGCGCAAAACAGGACCTCTCCCGCCTGGACACCGAGATCCAGACGCTTGAGCCGGGAGAAGCGGTCATCAGCACCATCGGGATACCGTTCCCCGTGAGCACCCGGATCCATCTCTTTGAGGACTACATCCGGGATCTCAGCGAAAGGCCGGGGGCAAGACCGATAGACGACGGTCTTGACAGAACGTTTTAACAAGAAGGCGCGAAGGTGATGGCGGCAGGGTCCTATCCCGTGTCAACCGTCCCTTCACTGAACGCTCTGGCGCCCGGGGGCGTCAGGATTGCTGAACTTTCTCGACTTTCCGGATGGAGACGCAGTTGATGACCGCATCCCCGGACAGGATATAGCGTTTGACGACCGTTCCGAGCACCTCGACCACATCCCCTTTCTGCACGTCTTCTGCCGGGGAAGTGAACATCTTGACCGATATCTCGCCTGTCCGGTCGGCGACGAGGTACTGCGGCCGGTTGAGGAACTGGAAATACACCCGCTCGACGACGCCCTTGATGCGCACCGGCTCGCCGAGCATGTTTAAGTTGATCTCCCGGACGCGGACCGTCCTTGCTTCTGCTTCGTAGACCGGCACCAGTGATGCATACTGCGTCTGGCTCATGTAGTTGAGCGCTACCGGTATGACAAGCAGCATGATGGCCGCCGGAACCGCCCAGATCAGCATGGATACCTCCCCGGTAGCGAGGACGTACACCGCGATCAGGACCACAAAAAAGAGGAAGACGGCCAGTGCAATGGCCGTCACCCTCACTTTAGTATCTCCGATCTGCATTGTCAATCAGGTTTACTTGAGGGCTGCAATTTCCTTTCTGAACGCGACCCAGTAGATGATGCCGACGAAGAGCAGACCACCGACGATGTTGCCGAGCGTGACGATGATCACGTTGTTGGTCCACATGCTCACCCAGTTGAGCGTCGCGACGGCCTTTGTGGGGTCAAGGCCCGTGCAGAAGATGCCCGTGGGGATGAAGTACATGTTCGCAACGCTGTGCTCGAACCCGCTGGCAACGAAGGCGAAGATCGGGAACCAGATACCGACGATCTTTCCTATCGCGTCGTCTGCGCAGATACCGAGCAGGATGGCGAGGTTGACGAGCCAGTTACAGGCAATACCCTTGAGGAATGCCGAGAACAGCGCCATTCCGCCGATGTAACTCGTCTTTGCCGTCGCTATGCCGATCGCTCTCAAGCCAAACGCGGTGAGTGTTGCGGTTCCGGCGGCATCGAAGCTGACACACGGCCCGTATGCCATGATAAACGCAAAGATTACCGACCCGATGAAGTTACCGATATACACCCAGATCCAGAGGTTGAGCACGCTTGCCCAGCTGATCTTGTGAATGAACGCGGCCATGGGGGCGAGCATCGCGTCGCCGGTGAAGAGTTCTGCACCGGTCATGACCGTGATGATAAGCCCCACAGGGAAGACAGCACCCAGGATGAACTGGGCCATACCGGCACTTGCGAAACCGGATCTCATCGCGGCGTCGGATGCCATGACACCGGTCGAACAGACTGTTGCGAGCGCACCGCCCATGGCGATGTAGGCTCCGGACATGACACCACGCAGGACCATGTTCCAGGCCGGTAGCCCGACCTTGTACTTCCCGGTATCACCTGCTTTTGCTACTATAGCAACTGGAGGATGGAACACCATTTTTCTTACACCTCTCTAAACGTCCTACCTATACCGTCAAGTAATCCGAATGTATAGGTCTAATTAATCAGTAATTTGAGAGTGCTATTAATAAGTTTCGAATTGATCGTTGCGTAAGGTGAGTATAACCCAAATTCAGGCGCTTATCTTCGATATGAGTTAATTCCCGTAATTAAACATCAAGAATCAATAAACGATGCTTCTGGCTTTGTTTTTGAGACCACGCGGAATATAGGTGGTTTCAGGGTGATATTTGAGCGGGTATGCGGGAGCAGGCGCGCAGTTCTTTCAAACTCCGCCTCCCTCCATGCCAGGGCAACGAATATCCGGTAAAATCATCGCGGATGGCTGCGCGTCGGCGTGTGCCCCCATGGTGGGCCCCGAAACCGAATAATTATCGTTATTTTGGGGATATAAGGGTCATTTCGCTCAGTTTTAGAGGAGGGGGCCGGGTCCCGGATCGGCCCACTCTCCGAGCGGTTTACGGGGGCTCGAGTACCCCCCGCGGCGCCCCCGCCAGGTCAGGCACCCCACGTTGCGGATGGCAGGTGCGGAGGAGCCCGGTCCGCCGCATCCGCCGCGAGGCCGGTGACCGGACGATTCTCTCCAGGGATGGGGCGGTCACTCGTCCCGGTTCCATCGTGGACCACGGGCCCGGTGCTACACCCCTGCCAGGACCCATATGCTCGTCTTCCGGGATTGCAATTCGGCGCCGACAGTGGGAAACCCGGCCCGGGAAAGATCCGGGACTACAGGGGCGCTATGGGCGTCTCCGGAGATCGTGCGGCGGGCCCGGGGAGAGAACGTACGGAAGACCCGGGAGAGGGAATCTCCCCCGGGTCCCGGCCTCCCGGATGGCCGTCACTTGAAGACATCAAAGATCTGGTCGCTGCCGGTGGCGAGAAGCCGGTCGCGCTCGGGTTTCTCCTCGACGAGCGCGAGCACCGGCGGGGTCATATCCTCACCCGGGTGGAACCCGAAGAGCTTCTCGAGATCTGTCTGGATGGCGTGGAGGAAGACCGAGTTCGATATCTCGACGGGACAGAGCTCCTCGCACTGGCCGCAGTTGACGCAGGAGTCGGAGATGTGCGCGAACCGGATCAGGTGGAACATGAACGGCGGTGGGATCACGCCGGGTTCGACCAGGTAATCCTTTCTCGTGCTGCAGTCGATGCAGTAGCAGATCGGGCAGTTTTCGATGCAGGAGTAGCACTTGATGCACCGGCTCGTCTGCTCCCGGATCCTCTTCAGGCGCTCCGTACCCTCGCCGAGAGCCCCGAAGTAGCGTGCCCGCCACCGGTCGCCGAGTTTCAGCATGGCGTTCTCGACCTTGCCGCGGATCTCGATCCCTTTCGGATTTGCCGCCTCCGTCGCCACCGCGCCAGCCTGCACGGCGCCGTTGAGGAGGTTTGCGCCCTTCTCGGAGCAGACCTCGACAAACGTGGCGTTGCCGGCACGCTCGCCGATGACGCCCCAGTTGCCGCAGGCGAGGTCCGCCTGGCGCGGGATCTTGATCTTGCACCGGCGGCAGTTGGACCGGCGGCCGAGCCCCTCGTTCCCGAGGAGGTCTTTTGCCCCCTCTTCGAGTTCGTCGATCGAGACGGATGCGTGCTGGTCGTCCTTGGTGATGACGATGAACTTTCCCTTGTCGATCTCCTCCTTGACGACATCGTCGGGGTCAAGACCGAGTTTCTCCCGGACGATGATCCGCGCCGTCTCCGGCCGGATGGTGCCGCCGCAGTTTAAGCCGATGACGATGATGTTGTCGAGGTTGACCTGGTTGCGCTTGGCCATCTCGTAGATCGCCTTGACGTCGCAGCCCTTGAGGACTGTCGCGATCCGCATATCCGGTTCGGCGGATAGAAGGCAGCGCCGCATCTGCTTCGGGAGGAGGAGGGTGCCGCAGTGGAGCGACCCAGCAATCCCCCCGATCTCGGCGGGGTCGGTGATCAGCGCCGGCACCGCGTCGTAGACGTCCGCGCCCTTCCTGACCGCAAAGACCCCGTCGACCATACCGCTCTCAAGAGCGTAACGCAGCAGCGCGGTGACTGCCCCGCCGGTCTCCGCCTTCTCCCTGAGAGCCTCATCCGTCGTCCACGCATAGAGTAAATCGCCTTTTCCTGCCATATCTCACGCCTCCACAATCTTTTCGACCTTGACCGCACAGGCCTTGAACTCCGGGATCTTTGCGATCGGGTCGAGCGCGTTGTGCGTCAACATATTCGCCGGGTGCTCCTTGTAGTGGAACGGGATGAACATGACGCCCCTGATGATCTCCGGGGTGACCCGGGCGGGGATATCGATGGACCCGCGGCGGGTGCTCGCCCGGACGACCTCGTCGTCCCTGATGCCGAGCGCCTTTGCGTCCTCGGGGTTGATCTCGATCCAGCCGATCGGCGCCTCCTTCTCAAGGCTCCGCGACCGGCGGGTCATCGTGCCGGTGTGCCACTGCCAGATGACCCGCCCGGTGGTGAGGACGAACGGATACTCGGCGTCGGGGACCTCGGCGGGCGGTTTCCACTCGATGGCGGAAAAGACCCCAAGGCCGTCCGGCATGGCGAACTTCTCCCGGTGGAGGATCGCCGTCCCCGGGTGCTCCGCGGTCGGGCAGGGCCAGTGCAGGCCGTCCGGGTCGAGGCGGCCGTAGGACATGCCGTGGTACGACGGGGTGACGGCGGCGACCTCGGCAAAGATCGCTTCGGGGCTCTCGAACGCAAACTGTTTCCCGTAGCCCATCCTCCTCCCGAGGTCGCAGAGGATCTGCCAGTCGGGTTTCGCCTCTCCCGGCGGGTCCTGGGCCTTCCTCCAGCGCTGGACGCGCCGCTCGGTGTTCGTCTGGGTGCCGTCCTTCTCCGCGTAGCAGGCGGCGGGGAGCACCACGTCGGCAAGGCGGGCCGTCTCAGTCAGGAAGATGTCCTGGACGACCAGGAACTCCAGGTTCCGGAGTCCCTCCTCGACGTGCTGGATGTCCGGGTCGGAGAGCATCGGGTTCTCGCCCATGATATACATACACCTGAGCTCGCCGGGGTTGTCGGCGAGGATGTTGATCATCTCGGTGACGGTGTAGCCGACCTTACCCTCGGCGATATCATCGACACCCCAGGCTTCCATCATCTTCTCCCGGGTCGCCTCGTCGGTGACCTTCTGGTAGCCGGAGTAGACGTTCGGGAGGGCTCCCATGTCGCAGGCGCCCTGGACGTTGTTCTGGCCGCGGAGCGGGTTCACGCCGCCGCCGGGCTTGCCCAGGTTGCCGGTGAGCATCATAAGGTTCGCGGTCGATTTGACGTTGTCGACGCCGACGGTGTGCTGGGTGATGCCCATCGAGTAGATGAGCGTGGCAACCTCGGCCTGCGCGATCCACCCGGCGGCGGTCCTGAGGCTCTCGACCGGGATGCCGGAGATCTTTGAGACGTTCTCAAGGCTGTAGGCGTCCTTCATGACGACTTCCCTGAGTTTCTCGAAGTCTTTCGTCCTCTTTTTGATGAACTCCCTGTCTTCCCAGCCGTTTTTGATGATCTCCTGCATCAGGCCGTTTAAGATGGCGACGTCGGTCCCGGAGACGAACGGCATGTAGAGGTCGGCCTGCCGGGCGGTCGGTGTGTTGCGCGGGTCGGCCACGATCACCTTCGCACCGTCCCCTCTTGCGCGGATGACGCTCCGCGCAATCAGCGGGTGCTGCTCGAAGGTGTTGGACCCGAGGATGAAGATGCACTTTGACTCGGTGATGTCCTTGATCGAGTTGGTCATTGCCCCGGACCCGAAGACCGCCGCGAGGCCGGCGACGGTGGATGCGTGGCAGAGCCGGGCGCAGTGGTCGACGTGCGGCGTCTTGAGCGCCACCCGGGCGAACTTCTGCAT
>JAGVUK010000114.1 GCA_019136335.1 Methanomicrobiales archaeon | reverse complement strand
GGGGTCGCCCTCCGCGGGCATCGCCGGGGCCCGCCACGTATCGAGGAGTGAGCGGTATGCGGCGAGGTGTTCCTGGATTGTCTTCGTCCCTTCGAGGGTTGCAAGGTCGGCGAAGAGCCGGCGGACCTGTTCCCGGGCCGCCGTGACGGATGCGATCTCTGCGGTGAGCCGGTCTTTCGCGGGATCCGGTCCTGCCAGCTCGTCCTCGAGGGCGCGGGCGAGCGCCGCGAGCCGCTCGTCCCAGGCGTCCGCGCCGGCGGTGATCCGGGCCTCCCGGGAGAGGAAGTCAAGTTCGGATCCCCGGGTAAACGGCAGGTAGGGGGAGGTCGCGAGGGCGACGACGTCGGATCGCCGGTAGCCGCAGGCCGGGACGGCGAGGACCAAAAGAAGCGCCTGGACGAGGGGCGATGCGGCCAGCGGCCGGCCGCCAGACGCGGCGTAGGGGACAGCGAAGTCGGGGAAGACCTCTTCGACGTACGGCACCGCCGACGCGAGGTCGGGGAACGCGACGACGATCTCCCCCGGCCGGACCCCGACGGCGGCGAGGTCCCGGATCTCCTGCGCGATCGCCCGGACCTCGTCGAGCCGGTCCCGCCGTTCGGCGAGCCGGATCCCCTCCCCTCCGCCCCCCATCTCCCGGCGGGAGAAGAGGCCGGCGACCGCTGAGGTGCGTTCGTCCTCAACGACCGCGTCCGGGTGGAGCCACAGGCCCTCGTCCGCAAAGACCGCCGGGTTTGCCGCGTAAGGTATCGCGTAGTGGAACTCCTCTGCGGACTCGCGGAGGGCGAGGAGGAGGTCGCGTTCGAGCGGCACCGGCTCAAAGAGCCCGTAGACGTAGACCGTCCGGAACTCATCCGAGCCGGTGAGCAGCCGGGTTGCCCGGGCGAGGAGGGTGCTCTCGTCGACGAGGCGGTGCTCGTCGAGGAACCGGAGGTAGGCGGCAAAGAGGCGGCCGATCTCGGCGCTTTTCGCGCTCGCAAGGTCGCCGAGGGCGGCCGGGTAGTCGACCTTCCGCGTGATGAGGACGGCAAAGAGGGTCGCGAGTTCGTCGACGGCCCCGGCCCGGGCGATGAGCGGGTAATCGCCCGCGGCGAGCAGCCGGTCGATGATGAGCCGGGACCCGATCTTTGGGATCAGCGTCTCCGCCGCTGTGTGGTCGAGAAAGACCTTCCGGGCGAGGCCGGGGAGGGTGGTGACCGCGTCGGCGATGAGCGGGGAACCCTCCTTTCCGAGGCGGCGGACGATTTCCCGGGCAAGGTGGGACGTCGGGACGACGAAGACGGTGCCGAACGGGTCGCGGGCGGCGGCTTTCCGGAATTCGGCAATGAACCGGGGGAGGCCCTCTCCGGGCAACCGGCGGTACAGGACGGCGGGGGACATCCGGTAATCTCTCCTGGTGAGAGATTAGGGGCGGAGGAGGGATGAGGGTTGTTATTTGGGCCGGGGAGGAGCCGGCAGGTTCCCGCCGCCGTCAGGCACGGACCGGAACCGCCTTTCGGAAAGACGGCCAGGGGATTGTCATGGACAGGATCGGCCTCTACCGCGGCTGCCTGCCCGGCCTCGCAGCAGGCAGTGCCGGAGGTGACCCGGTCGCAGCATGCGATCGCCGTGCTTGATGCGCTCTTCGGGGCGCCGATCTTCAGTTCAGCTGAGTTTTACGAGCGCTCGGCAATCCCGAAGGTAAGCGGGGCGAAGATTCTCAAGGGCCTGGAGGAGAACGACGTCATCCAGGTATTGCAGAGAGGGGCGGGACGAAGAGCGAGCGTGTATGCCTCCCGCGCCTGCCTGCCATCACCGAGGGAGGCCGTTTGTGAGTATTCTGGTATCCACAAACCGGTTTGCGTATATCAAAACCCCGATCCGGTATACACAGTTATATCCTGGAGAGCGGTTGTGCGACACCTATGACCCACAACAACTTTTGTGGGACACGAAGTGGGGTTTCATGTCGCACAAACTATCTTGTACGACACCGGCGACGGGCAACGACCGGACCCGACTGACCGCCGGGCCCTCGGGGCGGCGCGGGAAGACCCCCTGCGCCGCAGACCGCGGGCCCCGCAGAGATAAGGCGGCCCGGCGTGCATTCCTCATCAGGTATCCTGGGGCCTTCGATGGGGAGACAAAGTGCGGGCCCCGGTCCAGCATACTCAATAGCAAGGCCACCTTTGGTCCGCTTCCTGCGATATCGTCGTCCATTCTGTTGTTGAGACTTCGTAATTCATCCTCGAGTACGTATCGGTATACCGGGCCACCGTCCGGTAGCCGCAGTAGAGCTCTTCTGTGTATATCGTCACCGTCGCATGCGTCGAGTTTATGGCTACACTCGGCATCTCCGGGGATTCGAGAACGGTCTGCTGAGGCCATCCGATCTTTGCATGCCACCACGCACCGATCGCATACAGTTCCCTGAGAAACACTGATGCTTCGAGGTACGACTCGGGCGAGTCATCCCCCTCGAGATACCGCGAGATATTCTCATCTGCTCCCTCCGGCAGGAGCTGGGTCCTGTTTGCCATTGGCAGAGCGGTTACGTTTTCTTCTACGACAAACGGGGTGATAGACGCCTGTAAATAGCTAGATACCCAGTATCCTTCGATCTTGTATCCTTCTCGCAGTCTGATATGTTCATAGGGATCAAGAGCGGCAGTGAGATTATTTAGATACTTTATATCGCTGCTACTCCCACCGTAGTCTGAGTCAAACCCGACGTCTGCATTTTGTGTCGCATTTCGAAGGTCACTGATCCAGCCTGCAGGGAAATACACGACCGTAGTGCCGTTGCTAGAGGAGTTCGCCGTGGGACCGGCATCCGGAAGCGTAACGGTGCCTGACCCGGCGGCCGACTGCTCTGCCTGAGTCTCAACCATGCCTGTATCCCGTGCATCGACAATGCCCGGATACCCACCTGCACACGCCACTGCAACGAGAAGCATTCCGACGGCATACATGGCAGCGCCGCAGACTCCAATTCTTCGCATATCCTCCACGTCCCTCGACAGGTTGCCCCTGGGTTCCGGAACATTTAGCCTTTACTGCCATGCACGGAATCCCGTGCCGGGAAAAGGATACGGGATGCAACGGCACGTTGCGGGCCCATATCCGGGAAGAGGGCGCCGTCAGCCTTCACGCAGTGATATTCGCCATGTAACTATCAGACCCGTTCGTCTCCTCGTATGCACAGGTCGTGCCGGGAGCAGGATAAGATCCGGCAAGACCGGTATCCATGCACGCCCCTGGTCCCAGGATGCAGGACGGCGTGCGCCGGAGTGGTGGGCGGGACCGCCTGATCAGTGGTATCAGGGCCTACAACAACCTATAGGAATTAACATGTCCTCCACCACAGCCTGGATCACCCCCGAGAACAAAAGCCGCCTCGCAGCCCTGAAACGGCACCCAAAAGAGTCCTACAACGACGTCATCGCCCGCCTCCTGATCCTCGTGCTGGAGGCCGGGCACCGGAGCAAGATCTATCGGTAACGGTGCCCGGGAACCTTCATACCCCCTGGATCCGACCTTCTGCGGCCGCCACACCGGCGACGTCGGGGGTCCTCGACCCCGCCGGCCGGCTGCAGGTCAGCTGCCGGTGGACCTCCCGAAGGAGCCCCTCCTGCACCGCATCGCCACCGGCCACGCGAAGGGGGGGCGGGACGACCCCCGGACATCGCCGGGCCGCACCCGGCAGGAGCCGTACGTGCAGGCGATAGAAAACCTATATCCTCCCGGGCGGGAAAGAGGCCGGTATGCCGACCTGCAGCGACTGCACCCTCTACACGAAGAAGACCGCGGCCGACGGGGAATGCAGCATCAACGGCCCCGTTCCCGCCGACCGGGATGCCGGGCGGTGCCCGTCCCGGACGTTTCGGCCGCGGGGATAGTGTCGTCGTCCGGCCCGGAGGCCTGCCCGGGAGCGGACCCCGTTCGTGCCGCCCGCGAACCGGAACGGGATCGCCGGGACGTAGCGTGCGTTTCCTCTCCCCGGGCACCGGGAGACCGGGCGTTCAGAAACAGAACCGTTTTCCCCCGACCGGGCGAGAGCTATCCCGCATGGATGAAGAGACGGCCCTGATGCTTGAGCACGTGAGAGCAGCGCTCCATGAATCAGGGGCTCACGGATTTGACCATACGGCGCGGGTCGTGCGCCTCTGCGAAGAGATCGGCGCCCGCGAAGGTGCGGAGATGGCGGTCCTCATCCCGGCAGCCCTCTTCCACGACATCGCCCGGCCCCTCGAGGAGGAGACGGGCGTCCCCCACGAAGAAGCGGGAGCACGGATGGCGGAGGCCTTCCTCCGGTCCATCCACTACCCGGCGGACTGCATCGCGGGCGTCGTCCACGCCGTCAGGGCGCACCGGTACAGTTCGGGGATAGCCCCCGAGACCCTGGAGGCCCGGGTGCTCTCGGACGCGGACAACCTGGACGCGATGGGCGCGGTCGGGATCGCGAGGACATTTCTGCAGGCCGGGGAACGAGGCGGCGGTATCCCGGACGCGGCCGGCCATATCCGGGCAAAACTCCTCAACCTCAGGGGCCGGATGTATACCGAGACCGCCCGGGGCATCGCCGAAGGGAGGCACGCGTTCCTCGTCGCGTTCCTTCGAGCCCTGGACGACGAGGTGTGCCCCGGATCTTAACCGCTGTCCGGCTTCAGGTGCATACCCGGTCGCTCAACGAGGTGGCGAGCGAGACTTCACCCCAGGAGAGCGAGGTCTGGCCCGTCCCGGAAGGCCACCCCCGACGGGCAACGCATCTGGTTTCAGCCCTCGCCATCCCGCTCCACAGGCCGGCGGAGCAGGAGGCGTATCTCCCGGACGATCAGCTCCCTTTCCGGGACGTCCTCGATGAGGAGGAAGATTGAGCCTGCCAGCAGGATGGCGATGCCGAGCCCGAGGACCGGCGGTGCGAGGGTGACAAGAATCGCCGCGCAGGATGCGGCGCCCAGCAGCGGAAAGAGGGGCCCGAACGGGATAGCAAAGAGACTCTTCCCCGGTGAGACCAGCGTCCTGCGCCTTGCCAGGATGAACGCACTGACGTTCACGAGCATCATCGCTATAAGGATCGTGACGTTGGTCAGCTCCACGATGAACGAGAGGTTCCCGGCGAGGATGAGGAGGGCTGTAAGGCCGGCGCCGAGCAGGATGGAGCTCGCCGGCTGACCGTTCCGGATCCGGGCAAACCTTCCGGGGATCTGCTCTTCGCTTGCCATCTCCAGGATGATCCGCGAGGCGCCGAGGATATTTGCGTTCGCGGCCGAGAGCGTCGAGAAGAGCGCCGCGAGAGCGACGACAACCCCGCCGGCGGGTCCGAGGTAGACGACCGATGCGTCAAAGACGCTCTCGCCCCCATACGAGGGGAGCCGCGCCGCGAGCAGTGCAACGATAACCCCCGTGTATATCAGCGCCACGATACCGATGGACGCAAGGGTGGCGAGCGGTACGCTCCTTGCAGAACTCTTCACCTCGCCGCCCATCATAGCCACAACCTGAAACCCGATGTAGGCAAAAAAGATCATCGTCACCCCCCGGAGCATGCCGCCCACGCCGCCGGGGAGGAACGGCGAGAAATCGGAGGCCTGAACGTGGGCGAGCCCGACCAGGATCAGGCCGGCGAGGATCGCCACCTTCGCGGCGACGAGACCGATCTCAAGCCGTCCCGCCTCCGCGGCCCCCCTGAGGTTGAGCGCCGCAAGCAGCGCGAGGGCGGCAAGGGCGGCGTAACGCGGGTCAAGATCCGTTCCCGCCAGCAGGTTTGCATAGATCCCGAACCCCAGGAGGACAAAGGCTGTGGCGATCGTGATGCTGACGTACATCGCAAAGCCCGCGAGAAACCCGGGGTACGAGCCGAGGATGCGCCGCGCGTAGAGGTACCCGCCCCCGTCCTCGGGGTAGATGCTCGCGAGCGCCGCATAGGATAGACCCGAAAAGGCGACGACGAGACCGCAGAGAAGGTAGGAGATCACCGCCGAGGGGCCGGCGATGGCGATGATGAGGCCGCTCAGGACAAAGACCCCGGCCCCGATCATGTTCCCCACCGCAAACGCTATCGCGGCAGAGAGGCTCAACCCTTCCGCCCGCTTTGCTCCGCCCGGCATCGCGGTCTATGTCCGGCGGGCTGTAGATAAGGCTGCCGGCAGGGGATTCACGCCGCGCCTGATCGAGAGGCGCCGCCCGCGCCCCCTTGCCGGAGCGGACTGCCGCACCTCAAACGAGGTCCTCCGGGCCGTTCCCGGGCGCCGCCCGCCCAGCGCTTCGGTGCCGGGCCGGCTGGATACAGCACGGCGCTCCCCGGGCATCCCGAAGGGCGAGCAAAGCAAGCGCACCGTTTCGGTGCGATGAGCGGAGTTCAAGCACCGCGAAACAGCGTCCTCTTCGGCACGAGCCCCTCGCCTCACGCATCCGGGCAGAGTTTCAGCCCCACGATCCCCGAGACGATCAGGAGGATGCAGAGGAGGCGGACGACGCTCCGTGACTCGCCGAAGAGGACGATCCCGGCGATGACCGTCCCGACCGCCCCGATACCCGTCCAGACGGCATACGCCGTCCCGAGCGGGAGGCTCGCGAGCGACCGCGAGAGGAGGTAGACGCTCCCGGCCATCACGGCAAGGGTCACGACCGACGGCCCCACCCTCGTGAACCCTTCGGTATACCGCAGGCCGAGCGCCCAGCCGGTCTCGAGGAGCCCGGCGAAGATGAGGGTTATCCAGGCAATCTCCCGCATAGACAGATCCTCTCTTGTTTGGCCGGGCGGGCGATATACCTTGCCCGCCCTCCTCCCCGCGAGGGCCGCCGGGCCGTCACGTTTAAGGCATGGGAACCCCTTCCCGGAAGAGAGACGGAGGTATCGAGAGTGGTGAAGGTTACTATCGACAGGCCGGGATGCATCAGCTGCGAGTCTTGCTGGACGCTCTGCCCGGACATCTTCGAACAGGACCCCGCCGACGACCTGAGCTCGGTCACGGAACAGTACCGGGTCAACGACAACCCCGCAGAGGGCGAGGTGCCCGACGACCTTGCCGACTGCGCGGTCGAGGCCGCCGACGCGTGCCCGGTAACGGTCATCGTCGTCGAGGAGTGAGGCGAATCCGGGCGGCCACGATGCGCCGCACGGGAAGATGGGCCCGGAGTAATGGTCATGGTAATGGTAAAACAAAAACTATATCCTTTCAGAGCTATGGGGTGTTTTGCCTGAGAGGGGGGTCAACCTGGAGGCACATCACCATGGTGCAGCGGGTTTGCGGGCCAGAACGGTCAAAGGCCCGTAAACAAGGAAAACACTGCACCACCGACCGGAATGCACCCGGGATCAGGATCGTTCTCTCGGGCACTCCTATTCTTCTGCAGTCTGTCCCGGGAGCACACGCCGTCTCTCCCGCGCCGGCACAGGCAGCACGGGGGCGCTACCGGCGTCCCGGTTAAAAAATGAGGGTCTCTCCCGCCCCATCAGAGCGCGGGCTTACCCTTCAGCGCCTCGACAAGGAGCCGGACGCCCGCCTCGAGGTCGGCAATATCGACCACCTCGACCGGCGAGTGGATGTAGCGGGTCGCGATCGAGAACGGGATGCTCGGGATGCCGCCCCGCTCGAGGTGGATGATCGTCGCGTCGGTGTTGCCGCCGGTCCCGACCTCGAGCTGGCAGGGGATGTTGTTCTTCTCCGCGGTCTCCCTGAGCCACGCGGTCATCCTCGGATCGGCCATCAGCCCGCGCCCGCTCGCGCTGACGAGGACGAGGACCGGGCCCTTGCCCATCTCGACGCTCGCGTCCTTCCTCTCGATCCCCGGGTGGTCGCCGGGGATGGTGACGTCGGTCGCGATCGCGCAGTCGGGGTTCAAGGAGTAGGCGCTCACCTTCGCCCCTTTCAGCCCCAGCTCCTCCTGGACCGTGAAGACGGCGTAGATCGTGTGCGGCGACTTCACCTGCTGCAGCGCCCGGATGAGCATCGCGACGCCGACCCGGTTGTCGAGCGCCTTTCCGGTGACGCGGTTGCCCGCAAGCTCCGTGTACTCGCGGTCGATGGTGATCGGGGTCCCGATCTCGATGCCGAGGTTCGCCACCTCCTCCCCGGAGACCGCGCCCACGTCGATGAACATATCCTCGATCTTGATCTCCTTCTTGCGCTCCTCTTCCTTCATGACGTGGGGAGGTTTCGCGCCGATGACACCCATCACCGGCCCCTTCGTCCCGTGCAGGACCACCCGCTGGCAGTAGAGCACCGGCCCGAACCATCCGCCGAGAGGGACGACCCGGATGAACCCCTTCTCGTCGATGTACTGGACCATCAGGCCGATCTCGTCCATGTGGGCGGCGAGCATGATGGAGAAGTCGTCGCCGCGCTTCGTGGCGATCAGGTTCCCCATCGTGTCCTCGCGGATCTCGTCGACCACCCCGGCGAGTTCCGCCCTGACGATATCCCGGATGCTCCCTTCCCTGCTCGTGACGCCGTGGGCGTCCGATAACTTCCTGAGTAACTCTTTGACCATGCTCAACTCACTCCATCAGCGCCCCAATCCTCCCGACCGCCCGCGAGAGGTTCTCCCGGGCGGTCGCGTAGCTGAAGCGTGCGTAGTCGGGTGCCCGCGTGCCGAACGCCTCGCCGGGCACGATGATGACACCAGATTCGATGGCCCGCCGGATAAGGGTTCGGCCCATCGGGACAAACATATAGAACGCGCCTTCCGGCCGGGGGAAATCAAAGCCGAGGCCCGTGAGCCCCGCATACAGGAGGTCCCGCCGTGCGCGGTACTCCTCCCGCATCGCCGGAACCGCGCTCTGGTCGCCGGTGTACGCGGCGAGCGCGGCATACTGCGATACCGAGGTCGCGCACGCCTGGGCGTACTGGTGCACCTTGAGGCACTCGGGGATGTAGTCCTCCGGCGCCGCAAGGTAGCCGACCCGCCAGCCGGTCATAGCGTAGGTCTTGCTCGCGGCGTTGACGGTGATGACGTCCTCGCCGAACCGGGCCGCGCTGACGTGTTTTTTCTCGTAGACGAAGTGCTCGTAGACCTCGTCGGCGACGACGGTGACACCCCGGTCGTTTGCATACTCAACAAGAGCGCGGACCGACTCCTCGCTCTCGACGGCGCCCGTCGGGTTTCCCGGGGTGTTCAGGACAAAGATCCGCGCCCCGTCCAGCTGCTCCTTCGCCCGCTCGACGTCGATGTGCAGGGTCGCGTCAAGCGAGACACCCTCAGGCCGCCCGCCGGCGAACGTTGCAAGGGCGGCGTAGGAGACGAACCCCGGGTCCGTGAAGAGGACGCGGTCGCCCGGGTCCACGAGCGCCTCCATGACGAGGTGGAGCGCCTCGCTCCCCCCCGCCGTGACGAGGATCTGCTCCGGCCGGTACGAAAGGCCGTTCTCCCGGGCGAACTTGGCGCAGATCGCCTCCCGGAGTTCAGGGATCCCGGCGTTCGGGGTATACCCCGTCTTTCCCGCCCTGATGGCGGCAATCGCCGCCTCTTTGATGTGGTCGGGCGTATCGAAGTCCGGCTGCCCGATGCCGAGGTTGATCGCATCCGGCCCCCCGGCGTCGAAGAGTTTCCGGATCCCCGACATCTCCACCGACCGGACCCGGCCGGCATACCTGTGCTTGCTCATACCATTCCTCACTCGATGTTCGCGTGCCGGCACTGGAGGTCCTCGGGCCGGCACTGGGTGATCTCCATGAGCCGGGATATGATTGCATCCGCAAAGACCATGGCGGTCGTCTCGAAGATGGTGCCGAGCGGGGCAAACGATTTGTGTTCGCCCATCATCTGCCGGATCTCGAACTCCGCCGACTCGTCGGCCACCTTGTCCCGCTGGCTCTCGATGATGACGACGCAGTCGGCGATACGCCCGATGCGGGAGTCTTTCTTCGAGGTGATGAGGCAGACCCGCCCGCCGATCTCCTTTGCGGTCTCGGAGATATCTGCAACCGTCTTGGTCGCGCCGGACCCGGAGAAGACGATAATGGCGTCTCCCGGTTTCATGGCCGGGGTCACGGTCTCCCCGACGACGAACGCCGAGAGCCCGAGATGCATCAGGCGCATGGCAAACGATTTTGCAACCAGGCCGGAGCGCCCGGCGCCCATGGTGTAGATGCGGTTTGCGTTCAGGATCTCGTCGAGGAGCGCATCGATCTGGTCATCGGACATCACGTCCGCGATGGTCCTGATCTTGGTCGCCATCAGCCGCATCATGTTCTTAACCGGGTGATCTGTCATCGTAGTTCCTCTGATAGGTTTCACGAGATCATACATTAGAATATCCCAAAGGCGCCGGTATGTGGGCGATTCCGGGGGGCCGCCGGGGTCCGGAGGGGAGGGGTGGGGCATTGATGGAAAGTCATACCCGATAGGATCTTCCCCGCTGCCCGGAACGGGCGGCTGCCGTGGCCAAAGATCGCAGCCACCTTGCCCCGATGACCAGAATGCCGGTGGAAAACCCGTAGCTATCACCTGGTCCGTCTCCCACAGTCACATCGCCCGGAGAAAAGACTATCACAGATGATCGCAAAACATACCAAATCCAGCATGGCGTTCCGATCGTAACGAGAGCGGAAATACTGCCCGAACTCTCTTTCTGGGCATTATCTCTCAGTTACGCCCCTCCGGATCGCCGATGTCGATAAATACCCCTCCATCCGGAGCGGATCAGGGATAGCGCGGGCCTGCCGCCCCCCGCATCGCCGTGCGGGAGGGCGCACGGCGGGGCCCGGAGGATAACAGCGGGTGACGGAAGATGGCAGGGCAGGAAGGGCGTCCTGACGCGGAGATCGCCGGTCTCCTCGACGAGAACGTGCGGGAGTGGTGCAGACGACAACTGGAGGGGCGGTTCACGCCGCCGCAGAGGATGGCGGTCCCGCTCATCCACGAGGGGAAGAACGTCCTCATCTGCTCCCCGACCGGGTCGGGGAAGACCCTCGCGGCGTTCCTCGCGATCATCGACGACCTCGTGGTCCGCGCACGGAACGGGGGGCTTGAAGACAGTGTCTACTGCCTCTACATATCGCCGCTCAGGTCGCTTGCAAACGACATCCACAAAAACCTCAGCCTGCCGCTCGATGGTATCGAGGAGATCGCCCGGGAGCGGGGGGTCCGGCACACCCCGATCCGGCATGCCGTCCGCCACGGGGACACGCCACGGGCAGAGAAGGCGAAGATGGCGAGACGACCGCCACATATCCTCAACATCACCCCCGAAACCCTCGGGATCCTCTTAAACTCCCCGAAGTTCCGCGAGAGCCTCCGGACGGTCCGGTGGGTCGTCGTCGACGAGATTCACTCCCTCGCGGGTTCGAAACGCGGTGTCCACCTCTCGGTGAGCCTCGAACGCCTCGAAGACCTGGTGAAGGAGGCCGGCGGCGGGTTTGCGCGGATCGGGTGCTCGGCGACGATCGAGCCCCTCGATGAGGTCGGCCGGTTCCTCGCCGGCGCCGGGCGCGAGGTCTCGATCGTCGATACCCGGTTCGCCCGGGAGTTTGACCTCTCCCTCATCTGCCCCGTCCCCGATCTCGCCGACACCACCCCCGAAGACCTCTCGCGGCATCTCTACGCGACGATCCACCGCCTCGTCGCCGGACACGACAACACGCTCATCTTCACGAACACCCGAAACGGCGCCGAGCGGATCCTCCACAACCTCCGGGTCCGCTACCCCGGGGACTACACCGAGGAGAACACAGGGTGCCATCACGGCTCGATGGGGACGGAGGGGAGGCTCGCCGTCGAGGAGAAACTCAAGACCGGGCAGGTGAAGGTGGTGACGACATCGACGTCGCTCGAACTCGGGGTCGATATGCCCCACGTCGACCTCGTCCTCCAGGTCGGGTCCCCAAAGTCCGTGGCGGCGCTCCTCCAGCGGATCGGGCGTGCCGGGCACCGCCTCGGCGAGGTGGTGAAAGGGCGGATCGTCGTCCTCGACCGCGACGAGCTCGTTGAGTGCGCGGTGATGCTCCGCGAGGGGCAGGGGGGGTTTGTGGACCGGATCCACATACCGGAGAACTGCCTCGACGTCCTTACGCAACACGTCTTCGGGATGGCGCTCGAGGGGAGGCGGCAGGTCGGAGAGATGCTTGCGGTCTTCCGCCGGTCCTACTGCTACCGAAACCTCGGGGAGGACGACCTCATGAGCGCCGTCCAGTACCTCGCGGGAGAGTACGCGGGGCTTGAGGAGCGGCATATCTACGCGAAGATCTGGCATGACGCAAAGACCGGGATGATAGGGAAGCGGGGGAGGAACGCCCGGATGATCTACTTCTTGAACTCCGGGACCATCCCGGACGAGTTCTCCTGCGACGTCCTCACCCGGGACGGGGCGTTTGCCGGCAATCTGGACGAGAAATACCTGGAGCGGATGAACAAGGGCGACGTCTTCGTCCTTGGGGGGCGGCGCTACCGGTTCGCCTACCGCCGGGGCGGGAAACTCTACGTCGACCCGACCGACGACCGCCCGACGATACCGAGCTGGTTCTCGGAGAAGCTCCCGCTCTCGTTCGATCTCGGGCTCCAGACCTCGTCGACGCGCTCCTTGCCGACTACCCGATCGACGAGAACAGCGCCCGGAGCATCTGCGCGATCTTCGAGCAGCAGGTCCGCTACCTGGGCGAGCGGGCCGTCCCCACGCCGGGCCGGATCGTCGTCGAGGAGCAGGTCGACCGCGAGAACCGCCGCCGCCTCTACTTCTTCATGACCAACTACGGGCTGCGGTTCAACGACGGGTTCTCCCGGATCGTCGCCTTCATGATCGCGCGGGACGTGACGACGAACGTCTCGGTCGGGATCAGCGATACCGGTTTCCTGGTCTCGATACCGCTCGAGAAGAAGGCCGACCCCGTGCGCCTGCTCCGGTCCATCCGGGCGGACGAGTGCCGGGAGGTCTTACAGGAGGCCGTCGGGGGGACCCAGCTCGAAAAACGGGTCTTCCGGATCAACGCCGCCCGGTCGTTCATGATCCTGAAAAACTACATGGGTAAAAAGAGGAGCGCCCGCCGCCAGCAGGTGAGCGCCGATATGCTGATTGCGTTTGCAAAGCGCCTCCCGGGGTTTGCCGTGATGCGGGAGACCTACCGCGAGGTGATCGAGGACCGGTTCGAGGTTGAGAACATCCGGCGGATCGTCAGGGGGATCGGCGCCGGGGAGATCGCGGTCGTCCTGACCCGGACCGCGTCCCCGAGCCCGCTGGCGTTCGGGATCGCGACGCTCGGCGTCTCCGACGCGGTCTACGCGGAGGACCGGCTCTCGATGCTCCGCGAGTTCCAGCGGCGGGTGCTGAGCAGCATCGAGAGCGGGGCGGCGGCATGAGCGCGGTTGCCGAGGCCGACCTCCTCCGCCGGTTCGGGTTCTATAAGAGCGCCCTCTACGTCCGTGAGATCGACCTCTGTGTCGTCTCCGACGTCCATATCGGGCTTGCGGAGACGCTCTACCAGCAGGGGCTCCACTTCCCCCTCCATGAAGAGGAGACGCTGCTTGAGCGGTTCGGGGCGGTCCTCGACCGGTTCAACCCGGCGG
>JAGVUK010000022.1 GCA_019136335.1 Methanomicrobiales archaeon | reverse complement strand
GCCTCGACGACGTGGCGGTGATCCTCCGGGTGATCGCGCTTGAGGCCCAGGCGACCTATGCGATCACCGATGAGGAGGCCCGGGCGTTCATACGGGAGTGCCGTTCGCGGTGAGACCGCCGGGCGGCGCCGGCCCCTCGCAAAGGGCCTTATTGCCGGCAATCTCCCTCTCGCGTTGCCGCGGGAAACGCAAAAGATCGACTGATAGGCAAAACTCCCCTTCGCGCTCAACGAGCGAGACCGTTTCACTGCCCATACCCTCGAGCTCGCGCGAAGCCGCAAAGGCCTGTCCGGGTGTCTAAAACACCCTTCTGCAGCTCCCGCCTGCAGAGGGTTTAACCGGCTCCGCACCAACCTCTGATACAATGAACGAACCGCTCCGCCAGGTCGTCCACCTCCTCTTCGGCCTCGGGATTGCGGGATTTATCCTCGCCTTCGACCGCGATTTCACTCTCTCCGTCCTCGTGCTCACCCTCTTTATGGGGTTCATCCTCTCCGATGCCGTCTCCCGGGGCTACACCATCCCGGTCATATCGACGATCATCATCAACCTCGAGCGGCGGGATGCGGCACCCGGCCGGGGAGCACTCTTCTTCGCTCTCGGTGCTCTCTTCTGCCTCGTCTTCTTCGAGAGAGAGATAGTCTTCGCCGGCCTTGTGGTGCTCTCGCTCCTCGACAGCGTCACCACCCTTGCCGGCACCCGGTTCGGGAAGACCCGGATCTACAACCACAAATCCCTTGAGGGGACGCTCGCCGGGGTCGCGGTGACGGCAGTGGCGCTCTGTCTCCTCGTCCCACCGGCGGTTGCCCTCGTGACGGCCGCGGTCGCGGCTATCGCTGAGCTGGTGAGCCCCGTGGACGACAACCTCACCATCCCGGTCGTGGCCTGCCTCGCCCTCACCCTGCTGCTCTGAGATATCATGACATAAGTTATTGCCCTTGATCCGATCCCACATGGAGCGCCGGCCGGTCGCACTCCAGGCAGGCGGCAAAGATGCCGCAGGTGATCGCCGCGTGGGATCAAAACCCGCCTTCATGGTGATGACGGCGACATCGGGCGCGACGATGGGGTCAAGTCCGGTAAATCGGATCAGGGCGAGCCCGATCACGACCCCGGCGAAGGTGTAGACGTCTATCTGGAGGTGAGAGAACCCGCCCTCATTCGACCGTGAGGATGATGAGCGAGTCGGTTCCTTCACGCCCGGGAGATACTCCCTCGGTGAGCACCACACGCTCTCCGGGACGGATGAGCCCTGAGTCACAGACTGAGTCGAGGATCGCGCCGTGCCAGTACTCCTTCTCGCTCTGGATCAGGAACGGGCAGACACCGTAGGAGAACGCCAGGAACTTGAAGGTGGCAGGGTTCCGGGTGAACGCAAGGATCCAGGCTCCGGGTTTGAACCGTGAGATGTTTCGTGGGGTGCTCCCGGAACGGGTGGGCGTCAGCACGAATCGGATACTGAGTGCATCCAGCGCCTCGATGACATTTAAGGAGACAACATCGTTGACGGTGATCTTCTCCCGGCCCTTCCCCTCCCGGAAGTAGCTGAGGGGGGCACACCCGGCCCCAACGGTCGTGCGCTTCTCCTCGGTCGATCGGGCGATCTTTGCCATCATCGCGACCGTCTCGACCGGGTACTTCCCAATGGACGTCTCCTCAGAGAGCATGACCGCATCCGTCCCGTCGAGGATGGCGTTCGCGACATCGGTCACCTCCGCACGGGTGGGCCGGATGTTGTCGGTCATCGACATCAGCATCTGCGTAGCGGTGATCGCCGGTCGGCCGAGTATGTTGGCCTTCTGGATGATCCGCTTTTGCACCGCAGGAACATCCTCGATGGGGGTCTGGACACCGAGGTCGCCGCGGGCGATCATGACCCCGTCGGTCTCGCTGAGGATCTCATCGAGGTGATGAAGCGCCTCCTGTCGCTCGATCTTGGCTATCACCCGGATGGATTTCCCGGATCTTGCCGCATACGCCCGGGCCTTCCGGATATCCTCCGCCCGCTCGATGAAGGATATGCTGAACGTGTCGAGCCCTTCACCAAGCCCGAAGTCGATGCACTCGAGGTCGCGGTCGGTCACCGCACTGAGCGCAACGACCCCCCCGCCGCCGACGAGGCTCATCCCTTTGCGCGAGAGAAGAGGGCCGCCGATGACCACGGTCGCCCGGACATCATTCCCGGCGATTTTATCGACCCGGAGCTGAAGAAATCCGTCGTTGAGGAAGACGGTGCTCCCCTCCGAGACCAGCTGGGGAAACTGTGGAAACTCGACGGGTATCCGGGAAGGATCGTCCGATGCCGGGGCGGTCGTGAGGGTGACGACCTCGCCCTTCTCGAGTTGCAGGGGCCCGTTCGCAAGGTCGCCTATCCGGATCTTCGGTCCGGGGAGATCGATCAGGATCGTGATGGGAAGACCGGTCTCCTCGGCCGCGGCCCGGATGTTTCTGATGTTCTCCCGGTGCTCGTCAAACGTTCCGTGGGAGAGGTTGAGCCGGGCAACGTTCATGCCGGCCCGGGCCAGCCCGGCG
>JAGVUK010000137.1 GCA_019136335.1 Methanomicrobiales archaeon | reverse complement strand
AGCCACCACGGTCCAGTGCACGGGGAGATCCCAGGAAGATCCCGCCCCGGGTCGGCTCTCCCCGCCCTTCCCGGGAAACCGATGTCAGCGCCGCTCCCCGGGCACGGCTTCCCATCGGGTATCGCCATGACTGCCCCTGCCCCCGGGAGGGGGCGGGGGAGGAGCGCGAAGCGCGGGCGGGGTGGGGGATGCCGGAGAAGTGTATGGGTATGCCACCTGGGTGAAGCGCGGACGGGGTGGGGGATGCCGGGAAGGAACGTACGGGTATTCGCCTGTAGGGCCCTCGCCCGGCCCCTCACCGCTGGAGAGCGCGGCCGTGCCTCAAGACATTGTAGACCGCGTAGAACCCGACGAGCACCGCGAAGACGTAGCCCAGGGCGGCGAGGGTCGTGACGTAGCCGGGGACCGGGAGGTCGGCCACCCGGAGCACCAGCGAAGAACCCACGACGATCGCGGCGACCACCAGCCCGACGATGATCTTGTCGCTCGTCCGGTCGATGACGCCGACGATCTTCCCAAGGTCGGTATCCTCAAGCTCGATCGTGACGGTCCCCTCCGAGAGGGTTTTTAAGGTCTCGTTCACGTTCGCCGGGATGGCAAGCAGCCCCTCCGCCGCGCCCGCGAGCGACCGCACCGCATTTGCCATGGTTTCGGGGGACAACCGCTGCTGCGCCGCGATTCCCGTCAGGTAGGGCCGGATCCGCTGGTCGAAGTTAAACGCTGGATCGAGCCGGGTGCCGACATCCATCACCATGACGATCACCTTCATCATCAGCATCAGGGCAGGCGGAACCCGGATGTGGTACCGCCGGAGGGTGTCGGTCAGGCCCCGGATCGCTACCGCAAAGTTCACCTGCTCAAGGCGCATCTCCCGGTAGTCCAGCAGGACCAGGTAGAGGTCGTCTTTGACGGCGTCAAGGTCGGCAGGGTCGATATGCACGTCGAGCCTCCTGAGCGCCGAGACCACGCCCGCGACGTCCGTCCGGGTCATGGCGAGGAGGAGATCGACAAAGACACGCTTTCTTTCCGGGCGGAGGACCCCGACGATACCGTAGTCGAGGAAGGCGATCTCGCCCCGTCCCGTCACGAGAAGGTTTCCGGGGTGCGGATCCCCGTGGAAGAAACCGTCGACGAAGATCTGCTGGACGTAAGCCTGAAACCCGAGATCGGCGATCTCCTCCGGGAAGAGGCCGAACGCGCGGATGGCCGCCACGTCGTCGATCCGGACCCCCTCGACGTAGTCCATGGCGAGCAGACAGGGGCCGGAGATCTCCCAGTGGATCCGGGGGACCCGCACGCACGGGATGTCGCGCATGTTCCTCCTGAGACGCTCCGCGTTCATCCCGTCCTGGGAGAAGTCCAGCTCGCGCCGGATCTGGACCGAGAACTCGTCCACCATCCCCGGCAGATTGTAGACCTGCAGGTCCGGGAAGAGCGACTCCACCCGCCGTGCAAGCGACTGCAGGATCAAAAGATCGGTCTCGATCAGGTCGACGATCCCGGGGCGCTGCACCTTGAGGGCGACGACCCGGCCGTCCCTCAGCACGGCCCGGTGCACCTGCGAGAGGGAGGCCGCCGCGACCGGATCGGCCTCGATGATGTCGAAACACTCCTCAAGGTTCGGGCAGTACTTCCGGATCTCGGGCAGGATCTCCTCAAACGGGAGCGGGGCAACCTGGTCCTGCAGCCGCTGCAACTCCTCGATCAGTTCAGGGGGGAGAAGTTCCCGCCGGGTGCTCATGATCTGGCCGAACTTGATGTAGGTTGGCCCCAGTTCCTCGAGCGCAAGACGGATACGCTCGTATACCGACCGTCTCTCCTCAGCGGGTTTCGGGGCCCCCCGCAACCGCCCGATCCCGGGGAAGACCTCCTCGACCAGGATATCAAAACCGTACTTCGCCAGCACATCCGCAATCTGCCGGTAGCGCCGGAGCCGGGTGACCATCGGGATGAACTCTGCACTCCCGATACTTAAGGCATGGGGCCCGGCTCATCCCCGGGAGAGCGACTTCCAGGGATAGGGGACGGCGAGGAAGAGGGGGAAGGCAAGGCCGATCGCGAGCGGGATGGTCGTGAGGCCGAGCGGGAGGGAAGCCGTCAGGTCGGCGATCCACCCGGTGACCGCGACCCCCATCCCGCCCACGCCGACCGCGAGCCCGAGCATCAGGCCGGAGACGAGCCCGACGTTCCCGGGGGCGATCTCGTGGGCCATGGCGACGGTGACGGCGAAGGTCGACCAGAGGATGAACCCAAAGATCATCAGAGCGATGAGCGAGAGAATGCCGCCCGTCGAGAGGAAGACGAGGAACGGCGGGACGGCGGCAACCAGCCCGACGAGCGTGTACTCCTTGCGGCCGTAGCGATCCGAGAGCGTGCCCCCGACGACCTGCCCCACGACCCCGGCGATGAGCATCCCCGAGACGAGCAGGTTTGCGGTCACGAGGTCGATCCCCCGCAGGGTGAGGACGGTCGGGAGGTAGGCGACCGAGCCGAAGATCGCCCATGCCCGGAGGCCCGAGGCCGCGACCAGGAGGGCGATCGCCCGGTAGGCGGGCCGCTCGCTTGAGGCGGGAGCCGGCCGGTTCTCCGCCGATCGCGTAGCCAAGATTCCCGCCGATGACAAAGTAGGAGGTGATCCGGCCCCGGCTCGCGTCCCGGGTCAGGCGGCTGACGGTCCCGAGCGCGCTCGGGTGGAAGAAAGCGTGTCCCAGCGCCGCGACGGCGACGGACGCGAGGACGAGATGGTAGTTGTTGAAGAGGCCGATGACGGATATGAATATCGCGCTTATCGCCACGCTCGTCCCGACGTGGACGGCAAACCCCCGGGTATCGAAGACCCAGCCGACGAGCGGCTGCACGAGCGACGACGTGAGGTTGTAGACCGTGACGATCAGCCCCGCGAGGAAGAACGAGTAGCCCTGCTCCGCGATGAGGAGCGGCAGGATCGCAGGGAGGACCGGCGAGTAGAGG
>JAGVUK010000020.1 GCA_019136335.1 Methanomicrobiales archaeon | reverse complement strand
GGCATGTCGGCAAGCCCCGGCATCGTCCCCGACATGCGCTACCTCTCCCAGGCCTACCTCCCCCTGCTCGTCATCGGGGTCTACGCCCTGAAACACGCCGGCCTCGACGGCGACGGGGTGGGGGAGGCGCTCAAGGTCCTCTTCTGGCTCGCGGTCATCGACCTCCCGCTCATCTACGTCGTCCTCCAGGTCATCGCCGGCAAAGCCCCCGCAGGGCAGGTCGCGTTCATAACAACCCTCACCTATGTCTTCCTCGCCGGGGCCGCGGTGCTGTATGCCGCCGTCCTCGCCCGCCGCGCCTCCCCCCGCCTCCTCGCCTACGCCGTCCCGGTGCTGATGCTCTTCTCGCTCGCCTGGCTCGCGGTCGTCGACTTCCGGTTCGCCACGAGCTGCTGGGAGGGCTACCACTTCTGGATACCCGTGGTGGAGTATATCTGGTACATCCAGTACACCATCTTCCCGCTCTGACGAGGAGAGCGGCCCGACGAAGAACGAGGCGGCGGCGCCCGCCGCCAGCGCCCGGATGGGGCGGGAGACGTTCACCGCCCGGCAAGCTCCCGGCGGCCCCTCAATGGCTACGTCGACCGGGTGTGGCCTTCCCCCCTCGAATAATGCGAGGGGGGGTGCGGGGAACGACTTCCCCGCAGGGGAAGGAGTTAGAGCACCGCGAGGCTGCGGCGAATTCGTGGCGTTTCAACCCCCACGAAACACCGATCCTCTCAATCTCAGGTGGCAGATGTCGGACACCTCAAAACGGAAGATGTCCGATATGTCCGATAAATGTCCGATAAATGTCCATTATCTATCCGGCCCTGTCATCGTATCAGGCGTTCCAGGGAGGCAACCGGGCTAAAACGTACTTTCTGCCCCTCCTCGCACCGACTGCCTCCAACAAGCCACGATGGACGAGATCGAGAAGATCGCGGTATCGGGTCTTCTCCGATACCCCCGGAGCAATCGATGCATAGTCTACAGCTGTTATAGCGCCGTGCTCCCTGGCAAAGGACATCGCCTGCAGCTGCCGCTCGTTCAGGCCGATGGCCCGCAGAGAACTCTCGGTAAACCGCAGGTCTTTTCGCATGCGCACAATGAACCCGAAGGAATCGCTTTGAAATTCAGGTTCCGGGAGCCCGGCCTCTGCGAGTGCATCCACAATTCGCCCGATGCCGGAACCATACCGTTCGACAAACCCGGCGAGGTAAAATATCTTTGCTATGAGAGGGTTGCGCAGGAACGAGTAGTGCTCGGTCTTGAGCATCTCAATCGTGATTCCCTGGGGCAGAGAGCCCGGGTTGTGGAACCGTATAGCGTCATCATAGATGCGTATCTGGGTCTGGATGTCGGTGTTGAAATAATCCCGGTGGATAAGCGCGTTAAGGAGCGCTTCACGAATTGCCAGTAACGGATAGTCCCAGATCTCCTTGCGCTGAAAGGACTCCTGCATTGCATCCGCCGAAATCTCATATCGGACATCGATGAAACTTTTCACCCGCTCCTCCGCCCTCGTGAATTGCTGGATGAGGTTCCCGGAGAACTCCTCATCGCCGATGATGATATCTCCCCCCTTGAATCGGCCGACCCGGGTGGTGGTGTTGACAAAGAACCGTTGCGGCTCTCTGCCGAAGAGCATAATGGCGGCATTGGTCAATTTGCCATTGACAGTAAGTTCTAAGCGGCGCAGAATCGAGTCCACGGGCTCTTCTTCATCCGCAGTATCAAGCCGGTTCGACCGCTTTGCCAGACGAACGAACATCCTGACCACCCCGGGATCGATATCGTCGATGGAGTAGTCGCCGGTGACCGTATCCCAGGTAATCCCGGATTTGCTGATGAGAAAGTGAACAAGCTCCTGTCCCGCAAGGTCGAATGTGTTGCTTCCGCTACGCCGATAATACCGACCGTCGCACGAGACCGGGACAGGGGAAGGCGAGACCGTGATGCTGATGATCTCTTTTCCTGCGACCGTTTCAGCGACAACGGAGGGGGTGATACTAAGTTTGTTTCGGATCTTGTTGGGCAGTTCTCGCAAGAGCCGCTTCACCTGATGGATGCCGACCGGTCTTCCGGCATCATCGATGCCTATCTTAAGCACCCCGCCGCTTGTATTTGCAAATGCGCAGAGGGTCTTGAGACATTCGTCCTTCCAGGACTCCTTGAATTCAACGTTCTGGCTCTCGATCATGGTGGATACGGTTGACTGTTGATAGTACATCGGCGGTCATTCTCTTATAGACTTCCCGCCGATCAGGGCGAAGCGATTGGGGTTTCCCGGTGATGATACTGCCTGCTCCCTTCGTGCGCGAGTCTGGACGCTCGATCAAGCAGATTCAGAGGGTATGTCTCATACTGGGTATGGGAAATGTAATCCATACACGCCGCCGGTATGTACATCACGGTTCACAGGGCAGGATCTCCCCTCTCCGTAAAACCCCTGATTGGCCACTGTATCGCCACATCTCCTCAAATATCGTCTTTCAAGGTATGTAATGGGCATGTAATCGGCCGTGCGGCGCCCCAGGCTGGTCATCATATCGATGCCAACAGAGGCCTCCCTTCCTCTATAACCCGCCC
>JAGVUK010000049.1 GCA_019136335.1 Methanomicrobiales archaeon | reverse complement strand
CAGGGATTTGCCATCACGGTCCCCCTCACCCTCGCCGCGGATACGGATGCCGTCGTGCGCGGCGACAGCGTTACGGTGATCGTCAGCGGTGAGAGCGATCATGCGTATTTTGTCTACATTCTGGCTGTCAACGGCACCTCGCCGCCGGAATACCCCTCAATCGCACCCGACCAGCCCGGGGTGAGTCGTATCGGCACCTGCGGTCCATGGGCGGTTTCGAACGCGACCGCTGCGTCATGTGCAAACGTCACCACCACATCGCTCGGCAGCCGCCCGGTCCGGTTTGATACAAACACCTCAACCAGGGCCGGGAACTACACCATCGAGGTGCTCGACTGGACCGATTCTTCACGCTCGTCCAGTGTCACGGTGAGCGTGGAGCAGGGGGCGGTCACCATCACGGCAGCCGGCAGCGGCGTGTACTCTACCGGTGAAGAGATTATCCTCTCCGGTACAAACACCGACGGCGCGACGACATACCTCTTTGTTACGGGACCGGGGCTTGCCGCGAACGGTGTGAGACTCGATGACGTGGCCATACCCTGCGTAACCGGAGATGCCGGCACGTTTACCCGGGTGGAGGTTGAACTGGACGATACGTGGGAGTACCGGTGGGATACCGGTGCCTGCGGTCTTCCCCCTGGCGGCGGCACCTTCACCGTTTATGCCGTCGCGCTGCCCGGCGCCAGGGACGATCTGGCCGATGCCGTGTATGGAACTGCCTCTGTCACACTGAGGGGCGAACCGGGTCCGACAGCCGGCTTTACCGCGAACGCCACCGCCGGCCCGGCCCCGCTCGCGGTGCGGTTCACCGACGCTTCGACCGGGAACCTGACTTCATGGAACTGGTTCTTCGGTGACGGCGCGACCTCGACCGAGCAGAACCCGGTCCACACCTACAGAACGCCGGGGAACTACACCGTGAACCTCACGGTCGCCAATGACGTCGGGAGCGACTCGGCGGTGAAGACGGACTTCATCACCGCAACCGAGCCGGCCGGGCCTTCCGTTCTCCCCGGGTACAACCACATCTTTGTGAAGGTTGCAAACGACGCCGGCGCGAAGTACAACGCTTTTGGCAATAACACCTATAACATCAGGTTTGAAGGCATCAACCGTGGTCTCAACGCCCTCCATATCTCCACCGACCCGGCGGTGAACTTTGGGCAGGTGACGGTATCCGGGGACCAGAGCGGCACCATCTATGCCACTGATTCCGGCGGAAAGGGCTACGAGGACGATATCATCCTCATGGTCGCCGTCAACGGGACAATCCCTGACGATTTCAGGCTCCATGTCACGGCGGACGGCTACACCTGGACGCCGGACCCCCTGCGGAACCAGGCACCCTCTCTCGACGGTGTGACCTACCAGCCCGTCTCCCTCAACGAGACCTTCACGAAAGAAGACTTCATCTACGGCCCGCAGATCTGGAAGCCGACCGGGAACGAGGTGGAGTACCCCCTCTATGCAGGCCAGAACATGAATGACACAGAGAACACCTTCTGTCTTATGTTCATCGATCTTGATGCCGGTGTCCTCCGGCCGAACGAGACCCTTGAGAACCGCGGTGCGGTCAGGATCAACTATACCTTCGAGAACCTGAAGTCGTTTGCCGCCTTCAGCGTCTACGGATACTGCAGAAACTCCAACAACGGCGATGATATGGTCGCCTGGACGAACGCCCTCACTCCCGACAAGGCGATGAGCGGCTACTCGGTCATCGGGGGAACAGGGTTGCCTGTCACGGCATTCACGGCCGAACCGCAAAATGGCATCGCCCCGCTCGCGGTGCGGTTTACCGACGCTTCGACCGGCAACCCGACGGCATGGAACTGGTCCTTCGGCGACGGGAACACCTCGACGGAGCAGAACCCGGTCCACACCTACGGGGCGCCGGGGACCTACACCGTGAACCTCACGGTCAGCAACACAGATGGCTCCGCCACGCTCTCCCGGCCCGGCTACATCACCGTCACGGCCCCGAAGGGCGACTTCGGAGGGGACGGTGAGGTCGATATCGGCGACGTCGCCCGGGTGGCCTGCATGGTCGTCGGGAAGACGGCGGTCGACCCTGCCGCCGACTTCAACGGGAACGGGAAGGTCGATATCGGGGATGCGGCGAAGATCGCCTACTACTTCGTCGGGAAGGTTGAAGCGCTGTGAGGGGGAAGAAGCTGATCTCCCGGAAAACACCCGTGAGGCCGCGTTCGGCCACAGGCTCAACTGATGAAGAGGGGGGCCCTGGCCTTAACCTGGCGCCGATGGAATCTCTTCTATTTTCAAGCAATGCCGAGAAGCGGTGCGTTCCCGGACAGGCTGTCCCGCAGGCAGCGCGCGCAGGCGGGGCGGTGGAGTGGAGCCGGCCCGGGGGTTCGGCGGGGTTTCCCGGTGCCCCCTTACGAGCGAAAAGTCATTTCATAAGGGCGGTTTTGGTCAAACGGGTTTGTCGCTCCAGTGATAAAAGGGAAACGTTTTTCCCTGCCCGGAGATCAGTATCGTGCATAGTCAGATAGCCGATCCGGCATCGTGAAAGACTGACTTTCCCGAGCGAGAAGCGTTCACCGACCG
>JAGVUK010000116.1 GCA_019136335.1 Methanomicrobiales archaeon | reverse complement strand
TGCTCGGGCATGAAGTCGTTGATCCCGCGGGCGAGGGTGTAGAGGGACTCCCGGCCCTCGGGCCAGTCCAGTTCGCCCCCGAGCACCTGCACCCCCCGCTCCAGGTGGTAGGTGTCCTTTGTGAGGCAGTGGCCGCCGACCCCGGCCCCCGGCCAGAGGATGGCGCGGGTGATCCCCTCGCCTTTGAGCGACGCCACCCCGGCCCGGACGTCGTAGACGTTGATCCCCATCGCCTCACAGTAGAGGGCGAGCTGGTTCACCGCCGCGATCTGGAGGTCGCGGAAGGTGTTCTCGGCGGTCTTCGTCACCTCGGCCGCGGTCGCGGTCATCGGGATCACCGTGCCGGCCGTGAGGACCGGGGCGTAGAGTTCCACGGCACGAGCCGTGGAGACGTCGTCGATCCCGCCGACGATCCGGTCGTGCTCCCGGATGTTCTTGAGCAGCCGCCCGACCATCACCCGCTCGGGGGCGTGCGCCAGGGCAAAGTCCTTCCCGGCGACGAGCCCTGACTCCGATTCAAGGATCTCCCGGGCCATCCCGGTGGTCGTGCCGGGGGTGATCGTCGACTCGAGCACCACGAGCATCCCCGGCGTGAGGTGCCGCCCGACGTGCCGGAGCCCCTCGATCAGCGGGGTGAAGTCCGGCAGGAGGTCTTTTTTGTCGAGAAAAGGCGTCTGGATCGCGAGGGTCACCGCGTCGCACTCCGCGATCTTCGAGAAGTCCGCGGTACAGGAGAACTTCCCGGCACCGGCGACCTTTGTCAGTAACTCTGCAAGCCCGGGCTCCTCGCCCTTGAGCGGCGACTCGCCGCGGTTGAGCATGTTGATCTTGTAGCCCGACGATGCGGAGTCGCGCTGGAAGCCGTAGACGTGTTCGACTCCCGGCACGTCCGCAAAGAGCGCCGCCGCCGGGATGCCGACGTAGCCCATCCCGATGACGCCGATCGTCCGGATCGGGCCGCGTTTCCTGATACGTGTTGCGAGGTTCTCGGTCATGGTACGCATCTCTGGTTTGTCTTCAAGGTTGATATTCTGTCTTCTGTTACCCCTTTTTGTGGTGCAGGCGGGGGCCAGAAGAGGGGTTTGCCGGGCGAAGTGCAGATCCGGAGAAACTATTTATGCCCGCCCTACAGAGTGAAATGAAATGAAACGATTTGTGGCCACTGCACGGGGGCGCGTCCAGCGGGTCAGTTATCGGGAGCATGTGTACAACGAGGCGTTTGAACGGGATATCTCGGGGTACGTGAAGAATCTCAAGAACGGGGAGGTCGAGATCGTTGCAGAGGGGAGCGAAAAGGATCTCCAGGGTTTCATCAACGCGATCGATATCATACAAAGACCTATTGTAGTCAAATCGTTCACCATCAGGTGGGAAGAGGCAACCGGAGAGTACGCCGATTTTGAGATCATCCGGGGAGATATCCAGGAAGAGACATTCGAGCGGATGGATTACGCCGGGAATGTATTGCACAGCATGGATATGAAATTCGACCGGATGCTGGACAAGCAGGACCAGACCCTCCAGATCAGCAGAGCATCTCTTGAGGTTGGCAAGGAGATCCTTCAGATTAGCAAAGAGACTCTTGAGGTTAGCAAGGAGACGCTTCAGGTTGGCAAGGAGAATCTCCAGGTCGGCAAAGAGACGCTTCAGGTTAGCAAAGAGACGAAAGAAGAGGTTGTCGGGCTCCGAAGCGATACCAAAAAGCACCTCGATGACGAATTCGCAGAGATCAGAAAGGAACTTGTCTCCATCAAGGATGCGCTTGCCCGGGCAGGCATCCAGGTCTAAGGTATTCTCTCTATCTCCGCGTCAACCATCCCTGGCCGTCCCCGGGGGTTAGGTTGCGCCCGTTCCTCCTCTCTTCATTCATCGATTAAAAATTCCCGGATCGCGAGGGTCGCCGCACCGGCGACTTTTCTCAGCAACTCTTCAAGTCCTAGCTCCTCATCCCTGAGCGGGACCCCCCGGTAGAGATCGTATACCCCGATGGGGGTTTCGCTGAAGCCGTGGATGCGCTCGATACCCGGCATTCTTCAGGATTCATATTCCCTGATGATCGCGGCGATCCGCACGGCTGCGTGCCCGTCGCCGAACCGGGCAGAGTGCCCCCGGCGCGCACTGCCGGCCGCATCAGCCTCAAGAACGATCCGGTCGGCATCCGTGCCGACGAGGACGTTCCAGCCGTCCTCGACCGTCTCGACCCACTCGGTGTTCTCCCGGAGGGTCACGCAGGGCACCTCGAGGATGTAGGCCTCCTTCTGAACGCCACCGGAGTCGGTCAGGACCGCCCGGGCGCCGGAGAGAAGGGCGAGCATCTCGAAGTAGGGGAGCGGTTCAACGAGCCGGACGTTTGCCGCCGGCGCGATCCCGTACTCGGCGAGCTTCTTCCGGGTCCGGGGGTGGACCGGGAAGATCACCGGGGAATCGAGGCGGGAGAACGCCTCCATGATCGCCCGGAGCGCGGCGGGATCGTCGGTGTTCCCCGCCCGGTGGACCGTGGCGAGGTAGTACCCCTTCGGCGAGAGGCCGGGATCGGCGGCTCGCTCCTTTGCAAGAGGGAGATTCTCCCGGAGCGCGTCGACCATCACGTCCCCGGTGAGGTGGACGCC
>JAGVUK010000078.1 GCA_019136335.1 Methanomicrobiales archaeon | reverse complement strand
GTGAGGCGGCGCTCCCTGTAGACCGTCCGGAGGAGGGTGTCGCACCCCGACGGGCAGTCGAGGGTGTAATGGTCGGGGAAGGACCGGCCGCACCCCGGACACCGGAGGAGGTACTTCTCCCTCATCGGACCCCGCCCCCGGTGAAGGTGAACCGGCCGTCAAGGACCATCTCTTGTAAGTCCCGGCAGAGGTCTTCCGCAAGCGTCCTGCCCGACTGGCGCAGCGTGATCGGGACCCGCCGTCCCCTGACCCGGAGCGAGCCCTCGCCGGCCTCGAGGGCGTCGTTTGGGCAGGCGGCAAGACAGGCGGTGCAGGCGAGGCAGCGGTCGCGGTCGATACCGGTCTCGCGGGAGAACGCACCCGTGGGGCAGACGGTGGCCGCAACACAGGTCGAACACTCCTCGCACCACTCGGGGTGGTAGGTCACCTCACGGTCGGGCTGCTGCCAGACGTCGGCATAGGTCGCCTCCCCGAGGACAGCCCGGGTGTTGATGTCGGCGACCGGGAGGGGGATCTCCTCGTCGAGGACGCGGAGCCCCGCGACCTGCCGGTCGTCGAGGACGGGGATCGCGACACCGAGGCTCGTGATGCACTCCGGGCCGGCGGAGGTTTTGAACCCGCCCATGTAGCGGGGCTGCATCCCGGCCATGTCGGCGATGACCGTGAGGTTCGGCCGCTCGGGGGTGCTCCGGGTCCCCTCGCCGGTCACCATACCGACCGAACCGTTCAGGAGGACCGGCGTCCCGGCACCGACCGCGAGCCCGAGCGGGTCGTTCTGGAGGGGGTTGATCTCGCCGCACCCGCTGACCGAGACCTCCCGGCAGGGCCCCTGGAGTCCCCCGATGGAGAAGATCGTCTTTACCCGGGTCGGCTGGAGGTTCAGGTAGGCGGTATAGTTCTTATAAGCGCTCCGGGTGGTGAAGAGCCGGGCGTAGGAGAAGTCGCCGATGGTCACCTCCGCCTCGACCGACCGGTCGGCGGCCTCCACGACCACCTCGATCCCGCGGCCCTCGACGATATCGCGGAAGAGGTGGCCGCCCCCGTACCCCGCCCCGGCGTGGGCGGTCCCCGAGACGATCAGGTCGACGAGCCCAAGCCGCTCGTTCGGGCAGGGGCCGGGCATGCAGGGGACCCCATTTGCCCAGACACGCTCCGCCCGCTCGAACGTCCCCGGTTCCGCGACCGGCACCGAGAGGATCGCCGCGGTCCCCGACATCACCCCCGTGGTCCCGGTGGTGACCACGTCCACGTCCGCGGCCGATAGCTCCGCACCCTCGCGGATGAGGTGCTTGAACTCCGCGGCGGTGTAGACGACCGCGGAACCGTTCCGGATCTTCTCATCGATCTCTCTCATCGTCTTCATAACAACCTGATATCCTCCACCCGCACATGGAGACCCGAGGACTGTGCAAGGACCATGTTCACGACACCCGTATGTCCGAGGTTCATCATGCAGTAGCCGGGCAGGAACCGCTGCCGCATCCCGAAGGTAGGTTCACGCCGCACCGTCCGGGCAATCCCCTCGAAACCGACGATGTGGTATGCCTCGATGTCCTTAAACCCTCCGCCCCGGGAGGCCTCCGGCCCGACGACCAGACAGGTGAGGAGACCGCTCACCGGGCTTGCATGGAGGACCGAGAGGACGTGCTGGACCGGGCAGCCCGCACCGGCCGGCCTCCCGACGACGATGTCCCCGGCCGTGATCCCCCACTTCTCCACGAGGTCCGGGCGGAAGGGGAGGATGATCTTCCGGGCCGAGACCTCGCCCGGCAGGGGCTCGATGATGAAGTCGTACTCCACACCGAGGACGTCCCGTCCGGTGTAGCGGGCCTCGCCCTCGAACCGGGAGGGGGCGGTCCCGGTGCGGTAGAAGACGCAGTCGGGGAGGTCCTTCTCCCCCCGCCGGACCAGAGCAAGGAACGCCTCGCAGGTCGGGGCGCCGCAGGCCCCGCAGTCCTTCCCGGGCGGTTGCCATGCCACGGGTCAGTCCCCCCGGTAGAGGTAGTCGGCGCCCTCGAGTCTCCGGACGACCCCGAAGTGGTGCTGCCACCCGATCTCGGTCTTCCCGATGCAGACGGTGCAGACCCCGAGCGGCGGCGCACCCCGGAGCACGATACCGTCCGGATCGGTTATCGCTGGGCATTCCTCGATCGCCCGGAGGAGGTAGCGCATCCCGGTCCCCTGGACGGCGTTCGTCTCGACGATATCGAGGCCCGGGTTCACCTCCCTGATCCGCTCCCGGAAGACCTCCTTCTCGGCCTGGGAGACGAGGTCGATCCTGGTCACGACCGCGATGTCGGCGAGGGCGAGCATCGCAGACATCTTCAGGGGCGTGTTCGTGCCCGAGATCGCGGAGAGGACGACGATCCCGAGCCCCTGCGTCGTGTAGGGGGAGCAGCGGAGGCAGAGTCCGGCGCTCTCGACCAGGAGAAGGTCGGCGCCCTCCCCCTCGGCCCAGGCGATGGCATCGCGCATCACCATCACCCCGCGCACGACGGCGGTCTTCCCGGCAGACGGCGGCCCCGCGACGACGGCGAGCCTCATGCCCCGACCGGTTCCGTGATCAGGTTGCCGGCCCGGATCTCCTCCCGCATCCGGCAGAGGATGCCGTCGAGGCGGCGGGCCTCCCGGAGGGCGGCGCTCTCCCGGCCGTCCGGCTCGATGACCCGCTCGACCGCCCCGTCCCGCATGACGATCCGCCGGGCCGAGAGGAGGGAGACCAGGGGATCGTGCGTGACGAAGATGACCGCCTTCCCCCCGGCCCGGAGGACCTCGATCACCCGCTCCTTGAAGATCCCGGCGTTCTCTACCTCGTCAAGGAGGAGGACCGGCGCCGCCGCGACAAGGACCGCGTCGGCCACGAGGAGCGACCGGGTCTGCCCGCCGGAGAGCGCGGTCATCCGGGCGTCCGGTCGGATCGCCTCACCCGTGAACTCGTTTGCGAGGTCGATCGTCCGGCCGACGATCCGGTCATCCTCGATCTTTCTGGACCGGACGTGCATCGTGAGGAACTCCGCGACCGTGAGGTCGGCGAGGCACCGGGTGTTCTGGGTGATCAGGGCGACGGGTTTGTGCGCCGGGTCGCGGACGAACTCCTCGGGCGGGCGGGCACCGTTGACGAGGACTGTGCGCCCTGTCGCGGTGTCGTTCTGGGCGAAGATCTCGATGTCGTTGATGAAGGCGCTCTTCCCCGAGCCGGTGGGGCCGACGATGGATATTGTGTCGCCCGGGCGGATGACGATCGCCTCGAACCGCTCCGGCTCGCCGCTCCGGCTCCGGCCGGGGAGGATCGTGATCTCCCGGATGGGTTGGGGGTTCATAAAGGGAAGTCGTCGCAGGTCATGATAAGATTTGCCTTATGCCTGGGAATATCTAACCATAATAGGAAAATCTTATCTTTAATATGATACTATAGTAGAGTAATGCTTTCGAGAAGGATCTTCGAGACCGACTTTGCCCGGGCGCTTCAGGACGAGCTCGCCCGGCAGGACATGAGCGTCCGGGACCTCGCGGACCGGGCGGGGATCCCGCCCGCCACGCTCTACAAACTCACGTCGGGAAAGGCCGACCCGCGCCTCTCCACCGTCCGGCGGATCGTCAGCGTCCTCGAACCCCGGGAGAAGAGTTTCATCGCGGTGATCGCGGCGCGGTTCCTGCTCGACGACCTCGACAACCGCGATCTCACGATCGGTGAGCAGAAGTACCGGATCCGGGGGATCGTCGACTGCCCGGTGGCGATCATCAAGCCGCAGCAGCGGACGCTTATTGAAGCGATCGAGACGCTCGCAAAGAGGGTTTAGGGGAGGCGGGGGCCAGGCGCGGAGAGGAGAGCCGCCCCGCTGCCGGGATTGAAGGAGTCAGATCTCCCGGTGGTCCGCGAATACCTGCCGCTCCAGGACCACCGGAAAACGAGCCTGGATGAGATCAGTTAAGTATTCCCTCCATATCGATGATCGCGTACGACGGATAGAGATAGAAGATCGTCGTATCGTTGTAGATCATGGCCACCCGCTTGTTCCGCTCGTCGAACACATGGTTGGTATTCGTAAGCATATCCGTCGCCTGATGATAGCCCTCGGGCATAGGTCCCGATACGGGCGTCGAGAGCCACCACTCAGCCCCGCAACGCCCGTCGAGCGTCCGGCGTGCCGTTTCGTCGACCCCGATGAAGAACGACAGTCCATCGTTCCGGAACTCTACTTCGGCATACGTCCGGTTCGGGCCGTCCTCTTCGGAGGCCATCCGAACCGAGGTGACGTTCCACCCGTTCTCAAGCAGAATCCCGGCCCGTCGGTCGGCTAGAAGGGTTTCGAGCACCGCCGTGACGTTGCCGGTGAAATTTCCGGGGTCATGCACGGTGATCTCCGGGAG
>JAGVUK010000100.1 GCA_019136335.1 Methanomicrobiales archaeon | reverse complement strand
GACGGCGGGATCTCCTGCACCGGGCACTGGATCTCGGTGAGGAGTTCGTCTTCCGGCACCTCGTGAGGGTTGTTCAGGTAGAGCTCCCGCGAGGGGCCGGCGGCGAGAAGGCGGTGCTCGCCCATGTAGGCGAAGAGCCGCTCGTAGGCTTTCCCGACCCCGGGGTAGTGGCCCGTGTAGAGTACCGAGACGAACCGGCCGCCCGGAAGGGTCCGGACCTCGACAGCGGTCCCCTCGAGGTTGACGGACCCGGTGATCGGGATCGCCATCTCGATATCGGCGTCCGTCTCCCGGTACTCCTCATCATGGCAGACGAACATGATCGGCCCGGCCGCCCGGGCAGCGGGCTGCCGCCCCTCCGCGGGATAGATGCAGGCACAAAGTTCCCCGATCAGTCTCGGAATCGTCTCCTGGTAAACACCCCGTTCCCGGCGGCTGAGCACCCGGAGGGCGGGGACTTCTTTGATGACAGGTTCGGTAACCGACATACGGAATCCTCCATTCAGCGGGTCCTGCGCCCGCAGGACCTCCGCAATCGCGTGCAGCCTTCCAGCCTCCTGCTCAGTTGCAGCGAGACGTGCGCGAAAGAGATCGCGGATCGTCCCGGCATCGCCGCGTTCCCGCGCATCGAGGATGACTTCAACCTCGGAGAGGCTGAACCCGAGCCAGAGCAGGTGCCGGATACGGATGCCCCGCTCGACCTGGGCGAAGGTGTAGTAGCGGTACCCCGTGCAGATGTCTCTTGCCGCCGGGGCGAGGAGCCCCCGCTCATCATAGAGGCGGAGCGCCTTCTGCGAGAGATGGGTGATCCGCGAGAACGTACCGATAGGAATCTGATCGACAGGCATGGATGCGATCCTCCTGTTGGTGCCACCGGGTGATAGACGGTCGGAGTCTCCCCTGGGGGAGAGTTCTCGCCCGGCTTCCTGGTTTCCAGTTGGACGGCGCCCGGCGTCAACCTTCCGGAGATATCCGGGCTGCCCGGCACCCGGAGGAAGAGGTGGCGGGACCCTCACCACTTCTCGATGAGGGAGAGGAGCATCTTACGGACCTGGGTGGTCAGCTCGCAGGAAGGATTGATCGCAAGCGCCTTGTCGGCACACGCGAGCGCGTGGCGGTACATGCCGAGATGGTAGAGGACGCTGCACTTCATGCTCCACCCGGCGGCATACTTCGGGTCGATCACGAGCACCCGGTCGAAGCACTCGAGCGCTTTGCGGTACTCCCCGAGTGCGTACAGGGCGCCGCCTTTCAGGCTCCAGACCCGGACGCTCCCGGGGTCGTCGGCGATGGCCCGGTCGTAACAGGTGATGGCCTCTTCGTGCCGGTGCTGGAGAAAGCGGGCGTAGCCGAGATCGGTCCAGGCCGCGACGAAATGGGGATCGAGCGCGAGCACCCGCTCGTAGCAGGCGACGGCCTCGTCAAGCCGGCGCATCGCGACATAGATGCCGCTCCGGTTGTACCAGGCGACCGCGGAGTCCGGGTTGAGTTCCACGGCACGGTCGTAGCAGGCGAGAGCCTCATCGAGCCGGTTGCGGCGCCGGTGCAGCATGCCCCGGGAGACCCAGGCCGGAGCGAACCCCGGATCGATCGAGAGCGCCTTCTCCCAGCAGGCGAGCGCCTCCTGATCCTTTCCGAGGAGGTCGAGAAAGACGCCCTTATTGTTCCACATCTTCACGTTGGCCGGATCCTCCTCGAGCACCCTGTCAAAACACGCGATCGCCTCACCGAACTGCCCCCGCTGGGCGAGAGAGACGGCCTTTCTGCTCACTGCGGCGTCAGCCTCCGGGCCCTCCCGGTCTCCGGGATCGCCTCTGCCGAAGAGTCGTTCTGTTAGACTCATTCCTGACATTCCCCCCATGGTCACGCAACTGGTAGCGGGCATACAATATAACCGTTCCCCCGGCGCTGATGGCGGCAGGGCCACCAGAGCGGCGTTCAGAAGAGTCCTGCAGGGCTGAGGTCAGCCAGAACGGCGGCGTGCTGCCGGGATCACCCGCGCCACCCGATCTCCCCCTCCTTCGCGGCGGAGCTCGGTGTGCACCCGGGCGTGGCAGATGCCGCAGAGCGTGATGAGGTTTCCCGGGTCGTCGTTCGTGGGATCGCGGTCGATATGGTGGATATGGAGGTCCTCTCCCCCGCCGCAAACGGCGCAGAGGTTCCCGTCGCGTTCAAGGATTGTGCTGCGTATCTCCTTCCATTCCCGCAGCGCATACTTGTCCCGCGTCCGGATAGGGGTCGCGAACCGTTCGCAGTGGATCTCCCCCGCGCTCCTCGCGGCAAAAGGGCACTGGTAGCAGAGCCGGCGAAAACCGTTTCGGTCGGGACGGTCGGCGCAGAGGGGGTTCTGCGAACGGTCAAACGCGTCCAGGCGCAGCTGGAGGTAGGTGCTCACAGTCAAGAAGAGGTAGGTCCCGGGACAAGATAAGGGCTGGGGAACCTTCACCCGGGGGTCACGATCGGGACTCATCGCGGAGACCGTGAATAGGTATCGCCGGCGTTGCACAGGACCCCGGGGTTCCCGGCGAAACGTCATCGCCCCTTCTCCTCCTCCCGGTAGGGCACCGGCACGTAGGCAACCGACGGGCGGCGCGGCATCGCCTGCGGGAAGAGGTCCATCAGCCGGTAGACCCCGGCGGGGATACCGGGAGTGACGGGGAGCCCGAGGTCCCGCGCCTGCTCGAAGGTGATCGGGTAGTCGTGGGTCCACGTCCCTTCCGTGAGCAGGCGTGCGAGGCGATCCGCCCGTTCGGCGCCCATCCGGTCCCGGAGCAGGACGGCGACGAACTCCCGCATCTGGTTCTGGGCCTTTGCCGCGATGTCGACCATGATGAAGGTCTTATCCTCGATCTCCTCCGGCGGTTTCAACCGGGGAACCCGCAGGATCGAGGCGGCCGGATAGTCGCCGATCCGGGGATCGACCGGGCCGAGCACCGCGTTCTCGTCCATCGCCACCTCGTCGGCGGCGAGGCAGAGGAGCGTCCCGCCCGACATGGCGTAATGGGGGACGAAGATCGTCACCATCCCCTTGTGGCGCCGGAGAGCCATCGCGATCTGCTCGGACGAGAGGACCAGGCCGCCGGGGGTGTGGACGACAAAATCGATCGGCATCTCCGGCTCTGTGAGCCGGATCGCCCGGAGGACCTCCTCGGAGTCGTTGATGTCGATGTAGCGGAAGAGGGGGATGCCCAGGAACCCGATCCGCTCCTGCCGGTGGATGAGGGCGATGACCCGGGTTCGGCGCTCCGCCTCAAGGTCCCGGATCGCCCGCAGGCGGCGGACCCGGACCACCTGCTGCTGGGCGACCGGCACCGCAAAGAGCAGGAGGATCGCGGCAACGAGGAGTACGGTCCAGATGTCGGGCATGCCGGCATATGGTGAGCATCCCGGGTAAAGAAGGTTCGCACCGCGGGCCCGTCGTCAGGAAGGGAGGAACTCATCGATCGATGCCTGCCGGGTGCGGCCTCCTTCAAGCGTCGAGAGCCTGACCCCGATGAGCCGGACGGACCGGCCGTTGAGAAACGGCAGGAGCAGGCCGGATGCGGCCCGCCGGATCGCTCCGGGGTCCGCGGTGAACCGCGGCAGCGTCCGGGACCGGGTGTGCGTCTCAAACCCGCTGTACCTGACCTTGACGGTGACGGTCCGGCACCGGAGGCCGTCGGCAGCGAGCGCCCCCGCGACAGCATCCGCAAGCTCGGCAACAACGCCCGAGAGTGTGCCCGGATCAGCGGTATCTTCATCGAACGTCGTCTCCCGGGAGACGGATTTGCATCCTTCCCTCCCCTGCACCCCTGCATCGTCGATGCCCCGGGCAAGCCGGTGCACCTGGATACCGGCTCGCCCGAACCGGGCGATGAGGTCCTGGATGTCACAGGATGCAAGATCCCCGATGGTCCGAATGCCCATCTGCCGCAGGTCCTCACCAGTCTTCTTCCCGACGCCGGGAATCTTCTCGACCGGCAGGGGGGCGAGGAACCCCGCGACCTCGTCCGGGGAGACGACCGTCAGCCCGTCGGGTTTTTTGTAGTCGGAGGCGATCTTCGCCACGGCCTTGCCGGGGGCGACACCGATGGAACAGGTGAGCCCCGCCGCTTCCCGGATCTCCTGCTTGATCGCGGCGGCAAGCGCCTCCGCCGCCGGGAAACTCCCTGCGTCGCTGACGTCGAGGTAGGCCTCGTCGATGCTCACCTGCTCGATGCGGCCGGCGTGCCGCGATAGGATCGCCATGATCGCCTCTGAGGCCCGTACGTAGAGCGGGCGGTCGACCGGGAGGTAGACGCCGTGCGGGCAGAGGTCGTACGCCCGGGAGATGGGCATGCCGGAGTGCACCCCGTAGCGGCGCGCCTCATACGAGCAGGTGCTCACAACCCCCCGGCCCGCCCCACCCTTCGGGTCGGCGCCGACGATCACCGGCTTTCCGGTGAGGGACGGGTCGCGGCGGACCTCGACGGAGGCGAAGAAACTGTCCATGTCCACGTGCAGGACGATCCGGCCGCCGGTTGTCATTCTGTGAGCCCCTCCCCTCCCAGGGTAGTGTTGGGAGTCCGGCGATATAGGGGGTTTGGTGGGGTGGGGGAGGGCTGCGAAGGTGCCGGGTGCAGGTCCGAAGTCCTGAGGTCGGGTTCCGGGGTTGCTTTCTGTGTTGCCTTCAAAAACATCTAAAATCCCGAAAACGGATTTCTACGACAGAGGATCTATGGGAAACACCCCGTACACTGGACCGTGGGGA
>JAGVUK010000189.1 GCA_019136335.1 Methanomicrobiales archaeon | reverse complement strand
CTGGGTCATGAAGTCGCCCTCGATCGTCCGGTCCTCCTCCTCGATGTAGACCGACCGGACCTTCTTTGAGGCCTTCCGGGAGGCCGAGAGGTAGACCGGCGTCCGGCCGAAGGCCGCGAGCGCCGCGGCGACGTCCCCGGTACCGCTCGCGTGGAGGATGCACTCCCGGCCGGGAAAGAGGACGTTGAAGGCGATGTCGATGTCGTGGATCATCAGGTCCTCGACGACGGAACTCCCGCTCACCCTCGATGAGGCCGGGTTGTGCCGGTGGAAGGAGACGTAGACGGGGTCCCGCACGACCCGCGCGATCTCGGCGACGACCGGGTTGAACCGCTCGATATGCCCGACGCCGACCGCCAATCCCTCCGGGATCCGTTTGAGAACCTCCTCGCACTCGCGCGACGTGAGACAGAGGGGTTTTTCGATCAGGAGATGCACCCCGGCGGCGAGAACCTGCTCGATGGCCGTGAAGCGGTAGGGGGCCGGCACACAGACTGAGACGCATTCGGCCTTCCGGAGGAGTTCCTCCATCGAGCGGCAGACCTCCGCCCCGGTCGCGGCGGCGACCTCCCCGGCGGTATCCGCGTTCAGGTCGTAGATGTAGGTCGTCCCGACCTCTTTCTGCTCGGAGTAGACCCGGACGTGGTTCCTGCCCATCGTTCCCGTGCCGATGACGCCTGCGTCCACTTAGATCACCCCGTTGATCGTATCGGCGATATACTCCCGCCCTTCGTCCGTGACGTTCGGGTGGACCGGGATCGAGAGGACCGATGCCGCGAGCGATTCCGCGACCGGGCAGTGCGAAACCCCGGCGTAGAGGGGCTGCCGGGTGAGGGCGATCGGATAGTGGACGGCGCAGCCGATCCTGTGCTCGCGGAGATAGGCCATGAGTTCATCCCGCGGGAGAGGGAACCTCCCGGTGACCCGGAGGGAGTACTGGTGCCAGACGTGGGTCCGGCCGGGCGCGACCGCCGGCAGTATGAGCCCCGGCGCTGTGATATGACTATCATAATACGCGGCGTTCTCCTGCCGGCGGCGGTTGAAGCCGTCGAGCTTTGCAAGCTGCGCCCGGCCGATCGCGGCGTTGATGTCGGTCATCCGGTAGTTGTAGCCGAGCTCGGAATGAAGGTACTTCTCGCTCTGGCCGTGGTTGATGAGCCGGCGGAGGTGCTCGTCATACTCGTCCGATCCCGTCGTCACCATGCCGCCCTCCCCGGTCGCCAGGTTCTTCGTGGCGTAGAAGGAGAAGCAGGCGAGGTCGCCGAGGCTCCCGATCTTCTTCCCCCGGTAGGTGGCCCCGTGGGCCTGGGCGGCGTCCTCGATGAAGACGAGGTCCTCGTTGCTGCAGATCTTCTTGATCGCCGGAACGTCGCAGGGCTGGCCGTAGAGGTGGACGCCGATCACGGCCTTCGTCTTCTCGGTGACCTTTATGAGGGCATCGGCAGGCTCGATCGTGGCGGTCGCGGCATCGATGTCGGCAAAGACCGGCACCGCCCCGCACATCGAGACCGCTGAAGCGGTCGCAAAGAACGTGAAGGCCGGGACGATCACCTCGTCCCCCGGCCCGACGCCGGCGGCGAGCAGCGCCGCGTGGAGGGCGGTGGTGCCGTTGCTGACGGCAACAGCGTGGGGAACGCCGCAGTAGGCGGCGAACTCCTCTTCAAAGGCGGCGGTGACCGGACCCTGGGCGATCATGCCGGAGGCAAGGACGGCGAGGACGGCCTCGCTCTCCTCGCTCCCAAGAGAGGGCTGGGCGATGGGTATCTGCATGGTTCATCTCTCCGGAAGGTGATGACATGTTTCTTTCGTGTGGTTTCATATACGAGTTTTCTTTTGAGATCTGACCGGTGAACGCGATCTCCGTTTCGAAATACGCGCGGATTGCAAAGTCGTCCTGGCACCCCTTCACCCCGGCACTCCGCTCACGTTCCCAAAAAGCCCCCCTGAAGGTCGAGCCGCCGGCTTCCCCTCGTGAACTTCCGTGACTTCGCGAGATCTTGGCCGTACATGGGCAATGAAACGGCCTCGCGCGAGCTGGCAGGTGCCAATAGCGATATGGCCTCGTGCGTTGAGCGCGAAGATGCAAAGGGGAGTTTCAGGTGCCCATCTGCCGACTTTCGCGTTCTTTGCGCTCAACGCGTGAGCTCAGGAACATATGCGATGAAACGATCTTTCGCGTTGAGCGCGAGGCCGTGGAGCCCGGTGTTGTGGGTGCGTGCCAACCCCGGGCCGAGGCGCCGCGAAAGACCGCATCGCAGCCGGGTGCTAAGGCAAGCGAAGTGCTGCTCCTGCCCGGTGCCTGCAATCGCCCTTTCGTTCCCCCTCGCCCGCACACCCGAGAGCGTAGAGCCTCCGCTCCTTGCCGGCCGCCCGGGGAAGGCCCCGGCGGGGCACCCCGGGTCGCGCGCGGCAACCTTTGTGCAGGTAACGAGCGCTGCCTCACCGAGCGATTCCGGCAGCGTATGTAATATTTCCCTGTAATTACGATCCGGGCAGAAATATTGCGGATATCATGAAAAAGCGGGTGAAATACTATATATACTCGGATGACACTAGCTCCTCTCATGATACGCCAACCCGTCAACTCCAGCAGCCTCCGGTCGGTCGGATACGACCCCCGAC
>JAGVUK010000257.1 GCA_019136335.1 Methanomicrobiales archaeon | reverse complement strand
CCGCAATAGGTCATGCCCCTCGCGGTGTAGCCCTGCAGGATCCGCCGGACCTGGTGGTAGGAGAGCCCCGTCGCCTCCTGCAGCATCCGGACCGTGAACGACTCCCAGCCCATCCGGGCGATGGTGGCGAGCGCCGCGGCCTCGTTCCGGGTCATCTTTGAGTCCTGCCCGCCGCCCTCCTGGTTGATCGCAGCGTAGAGGCGGACGGCTGCATCGAAGTCCTGCCGGGTCGCCGCGATCCGGACCTCCCCATCGATCTCCTTCCCCTCCCGCTGCAGGAACCGCAGGGCCGCGTGGCACTTGATCAGGTCAAAGAGCATTGCGGGGTTCCTGCGGTTCGCGACGTTCGAGAACCCTATCCGCCGGGCGAAGGGGATGTGGACGAAGATCCGCTGCTGCTTCACGATCGACCAGAGCGCCCGGGCGGTGAGGACGTCCGGGTCGTCCCCTCTCCGGTAGGCGCCTGCCTCCGTCTCCTTGAGGTGCTCGAGCACCGCCCGGTCCTGCTCGGCCGAGTCATCGATCCAGACCGTCAGCATCCGGTTCATCACCTGGTCGTCGCCGGGGTTCTCGACCTTCGCGAGCCACCAGACGCACCGCTCAGGGATCGCACAGACCCGGAGCTGCCGGTCGGCCGTGACGGTCCGGTGCTCGATGGGTTCGTGGAAGGACGAGGTGGCCGACTTCAGAACCTCCTGCAGGTCGTCTGAGAGCGCCGTGTCGTCAAAGAGGATCACCGTCCCCGGCCGGAGGTCGTCGGCGTAGTAGAGCGCCTTGTTGCTCACCGTGCCGGTGAGTTTGTAGTCCGCCGGGATGAGGTTGAGCATCGTTACGCAGGCGTGGCTCTTCCCCTTCCCGGAGTTGCCGGAGATGGCGACGTGCAGCCCCTTCGTGTTCGCCACCGACTGCGAAGCGATGGACATCGCCAGGCACTCCGCGACGGTCCGGTCGCCGACGTGGCTCTTGTGGAAGGTGTCGAGAAGGAAGGCAAGCGGGTCGCCGTCCCGGAGGATTTCAAGAGCACGCTCCCGGTGCTCGTCCTCTACCGGGGCCGGGGGAGGGGCGGGTGCCTCCTCCCGTTTCTTCTCTGCCCTCTGTTTCTTCGGCTCGTATATCCCCCGGAGTTCCGGCCAGCGCTGCGCCCCTCCACCGCAACTTGCGTGGTGGCAGCCGGCGAAGACGGCGCCGTTTGCAAACTGGATCGCGAAGGCCCCGTCCTTGTGGGCCGACGAGAACGGGCAGTCCTCGAGGGTGTAGAGCGTGCCGCCCTGGTAGGGCCGCGTCGACCGGACGCCGATGCCGTGGTCGAGGAGCCAGGCGGCGAGGTCGATCCCGGGGCCGGGGCCGCCTGCCTTCTTTTGCCGCGGAGGCTCTTCCCGGGGGAGGAGCCCCGCGAGATGTTGCAACAGTTCCAGGGGAATCACACTTATCTCCGGTGGAACCGCGAGCAGCCTCGCCCGCCGGTGGGGCCGCTCCGGAGTATTGTCACCCTTCCGGGAGCAGGTGCCGTAGAGCTTCCAGATCCGGGCGGCGTTGTGGTTCGCGGTATCGACGGTCACGGCCTCGTTCGAGAAGAGGGCGTCGAGGGTGGTGAGGCAGCCCTTCACAAGCGCGGTCGAGGGCTCATCATTTGGGAGGTCGATCCGGTAGAGGAGGTGGGCGCCGTTGCCCGAGTCGGCCCGGACGGGCGCCCCGAACCCCTGTTCCGCGAGGTAGGCCGCGATCCGCTCCGCCGCGGCCAGCGCCGCGCGTCGTGCTCGGCGTCGGTCGACGAGACCCCGCTCGGCCGGACCGGGTCGATGTCGACCGGGAACCAGCGCCGGCGAATGATGTCGGCATCGGCGGTCGTGGCGTCCTTCCGGGAGAGGCGCAGCTTGATCCGGTTCGCCCGGCGGGCGAGGAGCGCCGGGTTCACGCTGTTGAGGGTGACGTAGATCCCGGCGACCGAGGGGTCGGCGTCGAGGGCCTCGACGGCCCGGGCAAGGGCCTCGTAGTCGTCGAAGTAGCCGGAGTGGGTTACGCCGTCGGCGAGCGCCCGGACCTCGACCACGCCACCGTCGGGGGCGAGCACGTTGACCACACTCCAGAGATCGTCTTTCATCCCGTCACCCCCGGGATGAGGGGGAAGAGCGGGGCGGAGATGGCCTCCCCGCGGGCGACCCGCTGGAAACTGACGAGCGGGACGATGTAGGACCCGACACGGGTATGGAGCATCACTGCCTTGCCCGAAGCGTTCATCGCCGCGTGCCCCTCGATGGCGGTCTCGCTGACCAGGATCCCGCCGGGGGTCGTCCGTGAACGGTCCTCGGTGATCGGAATTACCCGGCCATAGAAGAGCAGGCTCTTGAGGTCTTCAGCCTCGATCCGGTAGTGTTCGGCGTCGACGGCGATGTGGAGCGCTCCGCCGGTGCCGTGGGAGAGGGTCCCGGGTTCAGTCATGGCCGGCTACCTCCTGTCCCGTCAGGGTTGTGACGGTGTAGTAGTGGCAGCCGGTCCGGACGATGTGGATCTCCCGCACCGCCCGGCCGTATCGGCCGATCTCGGCGGCCACGACCTGCTGGACCAGGTAGAGCGGGACGACACCTGCCATTCGCTTCTCGGGAGTTGGACTTATAACTCCGGACGGAGAAGAGTTGTTGGCAGTCCCGTGTGAATCGATGTTGGTGCACGCTTCATCCCGTGGGCTGCCGTCTATCCTGTCTGTGCGTTGCATTTCGTTCCCTCGTTGTGTGGCGTTATCAATCTGGCTTTACCGTCGGCGATCCACTTCTCCCAGACGAGTTTTGCAATGGGGTCCGGGATGTGATCGAGTACTTCCTGGGTGATCTCTTCCATGCGGTTCTCCTGTGCGAAGATGCCATGGGATCGGCGTTAGGCCGTCGGCCTCTCGCACACACAGAATAGGTGGGCGAGGGGCGATTTAAGCGAGAACCGCGCTCGGTGTATGTGCATGGGCCAACTGCACAGGAGACCGGCAGAGTTGCTACGACGACGGAGCAAGCGCGATAGAAAGCAGCATCGCGATTCAGCCCCAGGGAGTTTTACTAAAAAAAGGAGTGGAGTCTTATTGAGCCGGGAGGCCCAGGTCTGCTCTCATCTTCTGAATCGCCGCGTCGTAATCAAAGCTCTGCTGTGCCTTCTCCGTCTTGCTCTCCACCATCCTCGCCACTTCTTCGACGAGTATCATAGAGCACTTCGCGCAGAACAGTGCATCATAGGTGTTCAGGGCCTTGCACCGGGGGCACTCTCGCGGCTGAAGGCTGGGTTCTTTATTCACCGTGGCCTCCACAAACCCGGCTTTTTCGAGCATCTTCCTTTCAATGTCTCCACCGCTGAGGTGTACATACACTTCAGGCATGTTACTGCTCTTCTCCCACCCGGCAATCAGACGAAGTTCCATCTCGGAGAATCCCTTCTTTGCGAGGTCGGTTAGCCTGCCGTGTCGGATGGCGTGTGGATTGGTGGGTTTCCCCAGATTCAATGTCTTCTGGAGATACTTGAGGTGATTCTGGACGGTGCGTGAGTTCAACCTCTTGCGACCGACACCGAACCGGGTGTTGGTCAGGAAGAGAGGGGCTGCCGGGTCCGTTCGGAGCGGGTGCATGTTCAACCAGAGCTGAAGATCAGGAACGCTGTCAATGAGGCGCAGGCGGCGGCGGCCGGTCTTCCCATCGACGATTACCACAGCGCCGTATCGGTCGAACTGCACGCGGCCCACATTGAGGGAGAGTATTTCGCTGATCCTGCACCCGGAGTCCCACAGGAGCATAATGAGTGCCCGATCCCGCTGGTTGTCGCAGGCACCTACAAGGGTTTTGATGTCGTCGCGAACAATGAGTTGCTCGACCGGCAGCTTCTTGCGTGGGCGTACATTCTTGATGTTCTTAAACAACTCCTTCTCTCTCTCCGGCACGAGCCAGCGGAAAAACAACCTGGTCTCAAGGATCTCGCCGTATAGGGTGAAGGGACTGCACGTCCTTCGCCTCCTGATGACAAAGTCTTCGAGGTCCATCCTTGTGATAGTCACGGCATCTTTGAAAGCAGTGGCCTTAAGCAGGGGGTATATCCCCCAGAGCTTGTGCCGGACTGTTGTGTCTTTCAGCTGCTTGAGTTCCAGGTCGTGGATGTACCCTTTGAGATGTCTGTGATTTATCGGATCAAGGTCGTTCAGCTGATCGAGTTCCTTGAGGTTGTTGTTTTCATACGGGTCCTGGGCCATTCGTTTATAGACTTCAGGCGTCTTGCTTTTGAAGGTGTCTTGCGCCATGTGTAAGTGTTGACTCAAGATCGACTCTCGAAGGAGTTCGCGGGTTCGAATCCCTCCCCTCGCATCTGTTTTGACGGCATCGCCACCATAACTTCCATGTCGTGGATAACCCTCCCCACAGGAGA
>JAGVUK010000141.1 GCA_019136335.1 Methanomicrobiales archaeon | reverse complement strand
TACTTGCGGGTGGGGCAGCCGCAAATCGTAAATTGTTCATCATACACAGGACAACCAAATCCTGCCCCTCACAGCGGACCAAAAGGCGCAACGGTCCACCTCAACGAGCCTTGGCTCTCGAAACCTATATCTCCCCGGAGCACGCAAACCACATCATATGATGTGCGCGCACAGCACCCCGCTGGCGGCAGATGTGCCTGCCGTGCAGCACGCCCCTGATAACATACTTGACGGCGCCCCCTCCGTCCTCGGGGCCATCATCTACCTGCTCTTCACCCTCCTCACCCTCGCCGCGATCGTCGTCTGCGTCGGCCCCCTCTGGGACTGGCTCGCGACCTGGGTACTCAGCCTCGACAGCCCACTCGTCTCGACCGTCATGCCGCTCTTCAAATGGCTCTGGCTCCTCATCGCGCTCTCGGTCATCGCGGCGTTCGCGTACGTCTACCTTGTAGTGATCCGGAAAATCAGATACAATAGGCTGATGGGGGGATTGGAGTGAGACGACACCTCGCCATCTTGACGCTCGCCCTTCTGGCGCTCGCCCTCCTGACCCCGCCTGCCGCCGCTTTCCGGGACGACTTCGACGGCACCTCTCTTGACACCTCCGTCTGGGACGTCCGGTCGGCCGGCAAACTCTCATACTCTGTCAATAACGGCATCCTGAGGATCGACTGCGGATCAGCCCTTATAGTGTCATACCTCTGGATCTACACCAAAGAGACCCACTCAACGCCGGTGGTGATAGAAACTCGGTTTCGGGCCAAGACCGGCGCTTCTTCCACAAAGAGCATTTACTTGCATCAAGGTTTGTTGACTGGATCATCTCCTGCCTATGCGTACTCTACGAGAAGTGGTGTCTACCTGCATGCGTATAACAACGATAATTTATCGATCATACGGTACGTATCGGGTTCCAAATATGAGGCCGGTCTCGCCGCCTACTCCCCTGATGTGTGGAACACCTACCGAATTGCCATAACTGCCACCGACATAAAAGTATACGACGCTGGCGGCGGCTTGTTGGGGTCCGCTGCCAACTCATACTCGTCCGGAAAACTCGCCATCGGGTGGCCCGACGACGGCGACCAGGCCGGGTGGGCTGAAATTGATTACATCTCCATCAACCCCCCGGGTCACTCCCCCACCGCCAACTTCTCCGCCACCCCCACCTCCGGAAAAGACCCGCTCACCGTCCAGTTCACCGACGCCTCGACGGACGACCCCACCTCCTGGCTCTGGAACTTCGGCGACGGCTACACCTCCACCGCCCAAAACCCTCAGCACATCTACCTCGACCCGGGTCAGTACTCCGTCCACCTCACCGCCCAGAACGACTACGGCTATGACGAGATCGCCAAACCCTACTACATCACCGTCACCACCAGCCAGGTCCCGCCGACCGCCGACTTCTCCGCCTCCCCCACCTCCGGCACCGCCCCGCTCACCGTCTCCTTCACCGACGGATCCACCGGCGCAACATCCTGGTCCTGGGAGTTCGGAGACGGCTGGGGATCCAGCGCCCGGAACCCCGAGCACGCCTACATCGCCCCCGGCACCTACACCGTCACGCTCACCGCTCACAACAGCGTCGGCAGCGACGTTGAGACCAAAACCGCATACATCACCATCGGAGACGCCCCGCAACCCGCAGATGCCATCCTGAACGGCTACGCCTACGACAACACCAACAACGTCCTCCTCGACGGCGTGACGATCACCATCGAAAACGAGACCTACAGCACCACGAACACCACCCACGGCGGCGGCTTCTACCAGTTCACCGGCCTCACCTCCGGCACCTACACCGTCAAGGGCGAGAAGGCCGGCTACCTCCCCTCCCCCGGCTACGCCGTCCAGCTCTACAGCGGCGCCGTCGTGCAGCGCGATATCTCCCTCGGCGTCTCAGGGGTCGCCATCGTCGGCACCGTCTACGATGCCGTCACCGGCGAGACGAAGAACGGCGCGAACGTCACCGCCACGCAGGGCACAGCAAGCTACACCTCCACCGGCGCCGGGCAATACGCCCTCAACGGCCTCTCCAAGGGAGTGGAAACCACCATCACCGCCACCCTCGCCGGCTACACCCACACCTCCGTCACCCTGACCCCGACGAGTAGCACCCCCTACACCGTAGACCTCTACCTCATCCCCGATTCAATCGCCCACAACGGCACCGCCCTCGCCGGCCTCGTCACCGACGCCGCCACCCACAACGCGATCCCCAACGCCCAGGTCTCCCTGCCTGGCCACCCGAACGCCACCACCTCCCCGACCGGCTTCTACCTCTTCGACGACCTCGCGCCCAGCTCCTACTATGTCAGCGCCTCCGCCTCTGGATACGATGACTCTGCCGCCCACGCTGTCACGCTCACCGAGGGTAACCTCACCTGGCAGGACATCGAACTAACCCCTTCCTCAACACCCAGCTCAGGACTCGGCGTACAGTATCCGCCCCACAACGTCAAATTCACAGTGCTTACGTTGTTTGGCGCTCCGATCCCCGGGGTCAATGTCTCTGCACAGGGGTTCGAGCAAACCCCATCCTCCAACCTTATCGAGCGCTTGCTAGGTATCGACATGACCTCAACCCCGATCAACAGCGAGCTCATGAGCGGCACCACTGACACCAACGGGGAGATCAACTTCATGATGATCGAGGTCGTCAAATACCGTATCCAGCTCTACAAACCCGGTGTCGTCAACCAGACGCTAGAAATCTACCCCAAAGAAGACACCTACCCGATCATCATCTCCACCGCCGGCGGCCTCCTCCTCCCTGACGCCGGGGACGCTCTCCGAGACATCCGCATCAACGTCACCACCAGCACCGAAGGCGACACGGGGCACATCCACATCGACTACAACGACACCACCCGCAAGACCACGGGCCTCACCATCCAGGTAACCCAGCAGAACACCACCGACTCCTCGGCACCGGAAGAGGTCATCGCCTCACACACCGTAGCGAACGACGCCAACGTCACCCACACCTTCGACCTCTCCGTCTACAAAGGGCAATCGTTCTTCGTCCGGCTCGAAGCAGAGCACCCTGACTTCGGCACCGTCCACAGAGACTACGCCGTCGCGTTCAAAGGCGTCCGGGTCCCGCTCGGCCCGCTCCCCGACGGCCTGTATATCTACGTCGCCGGGTTCGCCTTGATGCTCCTCGGCGGCATCTTCGGCGCGACCAGTGCCACCCGGGGCGTGGTCGTGATCGCCCTCGCCGGCTGGCTCTTCTGGGGCTTCGGCTGGCTCGACGACCTCGGCCTCATCGCCCCGGTCTCGCTCGGGCTCGTCAGCACCCTCGCGGTGATGGGCGTCATCGTCACCCGATACCGGGAGGAGGGATACCAATGAGCAGAGCCTATACCATCGCATTAGCCCTCTTCGCCTTCGGCTTCGTCGTCGGAGGCGTCAACGCGCTCGGCATCTTCACCACTGCGCTCCCCGGCAGCGACATGGCCCTCGGAGAGTCGCAGGTGATGGAAATCACTGCCGGCGCCACATCGGGCGGGGCCTCGCCCCTCTACCCGATCACTGTGCTGTTCACCCTCGGCGGCGTATTCTTTGAGGCGCTGAAAACTGCCCTTACGATCATCCCGCTCCTCACCAGTTACGGTATAGATCCTATTGTTGCTATGATGTTCCAGGGGCCGATCTGGTTCGTCTACATCGCCGCTGTGGTGCAATTCTTTTCCGGCCGGTCTCTGAAGGGGAGTGAGTGACGTGCGGCGCCCGGCCCTCGCCCTCCTCCTCGGCTGCCTCCTGCTCGTCGCGGGGGCCTCGGCCCTCGACGGCTACGACTATTACCAGACGATCGAGTACGCCGGCTGCGACCAGGACGTCTACCAGCAGGACATCGTGGTCCACCGCAGCACCGGCACCGCGTACAACGAGACCGCCGGCGGGCTGGAGACCTGGCACATCTATGTCGGGGAGCACTGCCGGGAGGATTACGGGGATGTCCGGTTCACCAACAGCACCGGGGAGCTCGCGTATTATCTCTGGCCGGATTACGACGCGGAGAGTGCCCGGTTCTGTGTGCGGCTGGTAGGGGCCGATTCTACCGGGATGCTGATGGTCTGGTATGGGAACCCGACGGCGACGACGACGAGCGACGGGGACGCGACGTACCTACTATATGATGATTTTTACGATCTGACGAAGTGGGCAATCCTATCTGGGAGCGGCACAATCTCCGCAAACAATGGCGCGATGACGTGTTCATACGTCGGATCGCAGAATAACGACTGGTGGACGACTGGTCGAAACCAAAAGATTGCGGTCATAACCCCCCCGTCCACCCCATTCGAGGCCGAAGTGCAAATATCAGTGGCAGACAACCCGGCCTTTTTCGCTGGAATCGCCGTATATCAGGACGATACTCACGCGTATATGGTGGGGCGAGCGCACAACGGGCAAGTGTGGAACAATTATCACGTCGCAAGGATAGGGCAGGACAACGTTGCGAACTATCCATCGTCAACAGACCTCGCAAAACTCAAGATCCGGAATACCGATGGGGCGTATTCGTTCTACATCAACAGTGGTTCCGGGTGGATGCAGATTGGATCGTCATACTCGGATCTGGCGCTTAACAAAATCGGCTTGTTCGGGAAGGAATTTGGTTTGACAGATCTTACAGTTGTTTTTAGCCAGTTCCGAGTCCGTGCCTACAGCGCCACCCCCCCCGCCGCACTCACCTTCAGCGGCGAACAGGAAACCGCCTTCCCCGGCCTCACCGCCTTCCCCGGCCTCACCCTCATCCCTCGCGACCTCGCCGGCAACGGCCTCTACACCGACATCAACGGCAACAACCGCCTCGACTACAACGACCTCACCGTCTTCTTCCAACATCTCGCCTGGGCGAAAACCGCCCAACCCATCGCGTGCTTCGACTTCAACGGCAACGGCTGGCTCGACTACAATGATGTGATCACCCTATTCTCGACAATCATGGAGGAACACATATGACCCGAAAACTCTTACTCGTGGCGCTGCTCGTCGTCGCCCTGCTCGTAACCCCGGCACTGGCGGCGACCATCTCCGCCCACAGCACCACGGCATACGTGGGGCAGGCGCCCAAAGAGGTCAACATCGTCCTCGACAGCGCCCCGGCCGGCCTCTCCGGCTACGACATCACCGTATCGGTATCCGACCCAGCCCTCGCAACCATCGCGGCCGCCAGCAAACCCGGGTGGGCCACGATCGGCACCGTGGGCGCGACCCCGGCCGCCTCCGTCCAGATCACCGGCGCGGACATCAACGACCAGATCCCGTCAGGAGCAGCCGGGATCCTCCTCGGCACCGTCGCCGTTCGGGCTCTCGACGCCGGCACGGTAGACCTCACCATCACCGCCAACGCGCTTGACGACGACACCGGCACCCCGATCACAGCCACAACACAGTCCGGCACCATCACCTTACTCGGCGGCTCCCGGCCCAAAACCGCCGCCCCGATCCCGACCCTTGACGAGTCCCCCTACCTGGCCCTCACCGGGGCCTTCGGCGGCAGCAGCCAACTCAACGAGACCACCGAAGGGGTGGACTGGCTCGGGTTAAAAGATGCCGCAGAGCGCCCCTACACCGACCTGATCGGGCCGTTCTTCTACGTCATCGTCTTCGCTATCCCCTTCTTAATGCAATGGCTCCGGCAGGGGAGCATGGCGGTGCCGGCAGCGATCGGGATCATCCTGGGCGGGATCATGCTGGCGAAAACCCCCGCAGAATACCACCTCGCCGCGATCGCGTTCATTGCGCTCAGCATCCTGGCGGTCGTGTGGGGAGTAATCAAGGATAGGAACTAGGAGCGAGAACATGATGCCAAAACTCTATTTCGGGCGCCTCACCCTCTATGATGAGGAGGGACAGGTCTACGAGGTCAAGAATACCAAAGTTACCCGGGCAATCCCCGAGATCAACCAGATCCTCCAGGCACGAGGGATGGGCATAGAGCTCACGCTCACGGGGGTGGAACGGTGATAGCCACATCCCTCTTCATCGCCCTGCTCCTGCTCGACGCCGCTCTGATCGCAATCGCCTTCCTTGCGACAGGCAACCGCCTCTTCATGGACATCCTCTCGGCGGTAGGGGCCGCGATCCTCTCCTGGTATCTCGCCCTTGTTACCCTCGGCGGTAATGTAGGTGACATCACCACGGTCGCGCTGACCACAGCAGAGAACATCACCACCGGCATCACGACGCTGGAGTACACCACCCTCACCGCAACCACCGTAGACCCCGCGCTCGGCCTCCTCCTCTCCGGGGTCGCGGCGGTCATGACGACCGTGTCTCTCGGCCTCATCATCTCGCTCGGCCTCGAAATCATGAAGGAGCTGCAATAATGGCAACCGGACTCAACACAATCTTGGGGGCGGCCCTCGTGGTCTTCGCCCTGGTTATCGGCCTCACGTACGGCATCAGTGCGCTCGGGGCTGCGGACAGCGCGACGAACATGACCGACTCCCCGTATGCGGACCAGTACAACGCCACGGTCGGCGCATCAAGTGCATCAATCTCGTTAATCTCCTATCTGCCGGTGATGCTCGTGATCATCGCGCTGATCGCCGGATTCATCATCCTTCGCCGGCTGATTTGACCGGCACCCCCCCTCTCCATTCGGCAGGAAACCTATAAATAATCGAAAGGATGATATATCATCCATCGGAGGTCATCAAAAACACTTTGCTTGAGAAACCTCTCAAAACCTGCACCGCTCTGAAGCAGTGGGCAGAGGAAGCGCAGAAGAATCTCTTTTCCCGGCGCATGAACGAGTCCGGAAACACCATGATCGACGTCGCTGTGACGATGGCGATCGGGCTGATCGTGCTCGTGGCGGTATACTCTCTCGCACCGCTGATCGGTTCCAACATCGACAGTGCAGCGACCATCCCGGCGGGCTCACAGTGGAACGCCACCGAAAACGCGGACATTCCCACGGGCGTCGGCATCTGGGAACAGAACGCCGGTCTCCTGATACTCGCCGTGATGGTCTCGATCCTCTCGATGATCATCTGGGCCATCATGAGGATCCAGGGCAACAAAGGGTCTGGAGGCGGGATCTAATCCCCCTTCCATTCCTCCATAACACTATGACTACACAGGAGATTTCATGGATGGTTACGACTCCCCCGACTCCCCGGACCAGAACGATTGGGGCGGAGAGTGCGGGGTCGATTACGACACCGACCCTCAGCGGCGTCTCCCGCCACCCACCGGCCGCCCGGCTGTCCCATATGTAGCCGAACACTATAACTACCTCGAAAGCCTCTATTCTTCTGACTATCGCCCGTACCTGATCCAGCGGATCAATGCCAGCCATCTCTCTCCTGGGGCGAAGCGGGCCTTCGTATCAACGATCCTCAACTTCTTCTCCCACACGGCGCTCCTCTCCTATCAGCGGGACGCGGAGATCGCAGAGATTGACCTCGATATCGCCCTCAACCTCCTGGCACTCAACTGTAACAAGGTCGATATCAACCTCCCCGAATACCCGCACCTGATAGAGCTGATCCGGGCGCACTTCAACCGCTTCATCGTCAGCCGCACCCTCGGCACAGAGAGAGAGCGGATCCTGCAGAACAGAACAACCTATGAGAGCGTATCGAAGATCACCAATGACGAAGAACAGAAACGAGCAAAGCGCGGGCTCGGCATCATCGGCCGGGTCTTCGGTGGAGGCGACAACTAATGCCGATGGTACTTGACGACCTGACTCTCGCAGCGGTCGGGCTGCTTGCCGCCGCCGGATATGTCGGCCTCGGCCTGATCGTCTCCGAAGTCTACAAGTGGATCCCCGAATGGCGTATCATCTCCCAGGCGAGGAAGAAGAACCTCCCGGTTCTGTCCCTCACGGTCCCCGGCACAGGGGAGACGGACTTGATCCTCGGCGGGAAAGACGAGAAGGGCGATCCGGTCTTCAGTGTCAAAGGCCAGTCGTTCGGTATCCAGGTAGACCCGAAGTTCAGCGGGCAGATCGCCCCCGACCGGCTCGCAAAAGGGCTGCGGGTCTACCACTACGGCACCACCACCCCGCTTGCCCTCGACGGCCGGCACTGCATGTCTCTCCAGACAGTGATCTACACGATCCGGACGGAGTTCCCGCAGCTGCAATTCCTGACGGACGATCAGGTTCTGGCGCTCCTCGACACGCCCCGGAACGACCTGGAGGAGTACTGCGAGTCCCTCTACGAGATGACCGCCACAACCGCCGTGGAGTTCGATGTCCGCGACGCTCGCGCCCTCATGACGCTCATCATCGACGCACAGGACCGCACCGCAGAGGTGGAGGTGCCGAGCAGCGGGATGTATTCCTACGCCTATGCGTTCAAGAACATCCCGACCGCCTACCTCTCGCAGGACCTCCATCAGTACGGCCTGCTCATCGAGCGCAAAGTCAGAAAGCAGATGGAGGACTTCACCAAGAAGTTCGGCCTGATCCTGACGGTGGCGTTCGCGGCACTGATGATCATCATCGGCGGCGCGGTGGCGCACTCGATCATCTCGTGAGGTCCACATGGCAGAATCTCTCCCGACCCCCAGAACCGAGCGGCCCGCGATTGCGACCGTCATCGACGCCGCATATATCGCCACGGCCCGGCAGGGCACCCGCCTGCGGCTCTATCTCATGGATCCCCGGGGGCCGCTCGCCCCGCCCTTTTTGGAGTTCTATGAGTGTTTCTCGGCGCTTTTCACCCTGACCTCCCCCTACCAGGAGATCGTAGACGAAGACGACGAGGATAGTGCAAAGCTCCTCAAGGAGATCCGGACCTGGCTCGACCCGGAGAACCGCACCATCGCCACGGCCCGCGCTCGGCGCGGTCTGATCCTCTTCGAGGAGTGGCAGAAGATTCTCGCACGGAAGGACGTGATATCATGGCAAAGATAGGGCTCGGCGCCCCACCGATGAGCATCAACGATGTCTACCTGCAGGCCATCCTCCAGGAATGGGCGGCCCGAACGGAGTGCATCAAGACCTCGCAGGATATCCGCGATCCTCGCGTATCGATGCTCACCAAGAGCCTGATCACGATGGTCGCGGATCAGGATATTCAGCGATCGCTCTGGGAGCTCCGGGAGAGTTACTACACAGCCGCCCTCAAGGAGTACAAGAACCCGACCCGTGATGATGAAGCCCTCGCCCGGTTCGATGCCGATACGCTGACCCTCGGGCACCTCTGGGCCTGGCTCGGGCAGGCGATCCCGCTGATCACGCAGATGACATACGGCGTCTGCGGGAAGCAGGAGAACGAGGAAGAGGACGAGATCCGGTTTGGAGGGGGTGATACAGGTGATCTCAGTACAGGCTTGTGCCCAGCAGAGTAATTTTCCCGTGCCGGAGATCACGGCAAAGTACACCACGCCCGACAACGATTACCTCGCCAACCGCTTCGCCTCGACCATCACCGGCCCCTACAAGCAGGATATCGCTATGGTCCTCCAGGGGCCGAAGGGGAGCGGGAAGTCGTATGCCTCGCTCCGCATCGCCTACAACACGGCTCGGAGAGTAGCGGAGATCCGGGACGGGGACTGGCGGGAGTGGCCCCGGTATTTCAGCATGGAGAATGTCGCCATCATCGACCCCGATCGAGCATCCTCGATTATCGCCCATGCGAAACCGTACAACATCTATATCTTCGATGATATCGGCGTTGGGTGGAACTCGCGGACCTTCGCCTCGAAAGAGAACCGGGACAAGAACGATATCTTCCAGATCAACAGGGTAGCGCAGACCATTCAGATTCTTTCGATGCCGAATCAGTTTTTGCTCGACAAGGTGCCCCGGATGCTCTGCAACTACTTGGCAGAGATGGATAGCAACAGTTTCAGCAAGGGCCTCTCGACCATGAAGGTATTTCGGGCGAAAACCGTCTTCCGGCTGGACAACCTCCGGATTAATCCTCACCTGGTCGCAGACACCGGGGAGAAGATTGTCAAGCATGTGATCGTCCGGCCGCCGAAGTTTCTGGCGGAGCAGTACGACAAGATCCGGCAGGAGACCACCCAGAAGATCATCGCAGCCCGGGCGCAGGGCCGCGACGGTAGCTGTGGGGATCCTTCCTCGGACGCCTACGAGGAGGGGCTCTCAGATCACCCGGGGTGGGCGAGATTCCACAAGAAAACCAAAGAGATGTACAGGCGCGCCAAACAGGAACTCCCGCACTATGAGCAATATCGGCTAAGTGGTATGAGTCACAAGGAAGCCCTGAAAGAAGCAAGGATTGCGAAGACCACCTGGAAACATTGGGAAGGTGAGGGCGTGCTGGAATGGTTCGGAGTGTCCGTATAACACACCACTACAACGGCAGGCGTCTCGCCGGCGCATAGTATTGTACAAATACAAAAACCGAAATTTCCTTTCCCGGCCGCCAGGCAGCGGAGGATGAAAAAAGCATGAAGGATGACGAAGGCATTGCATATGGGTTAATCGCGGTCGTGATGTTTATCGGCATGGTCGCGCTGATCTTCATCTGCTTCACCCCGGCGATGAACGGGGTGATCGGGGCCGCCAACGATCTGATCGGGGACGGCAAGGTCGGCGTGCAGACGGCCGGAGCGGTTGAGTGGTCGTTAGGATGGTTCGCAGCTATCCCGATCATCGGGCTCCTCGGTATCGCGTACTGGGCATACATCAGGGCGCTGGAGGAGAATCCAAGTGACTAGCTTCAGCGCCGTGTGGCAGGGGTTCATTATCATGATCGTGACGATCGCGGTCGGCGTTATGATGAGCTTCGCCGGCGGGACGATCCTCGATACGCTCGTGGACGGGTTCACGATCGCCGGGGTCTATGATGTCCCGGCAGAGTGGGACCAGAGCGGCACGATCAACCTGGCGATCAACCTCTATTACTTCCTGATGTACCTGATCCCCCTGCTCGGCGTGGCGATCTTCGTCGTGACCCTCCACCAGCGGAAACGCTACGACCGATACGGGGACGACTACTCAATCTATGAGGGGCGGTGAGGATGGCACTTGATTGGTTCGTGCAGCAGGGCCGGAACGTCCGGCAGGCACTCGCCCCGAAGCAGCAACCGGTACAGTCTCCTGCACCGACCCGGCCGGAGCCGGCGACGGTGTTCTACGGTCGAGGGTATACCCGCCCTGCCGCCGCAACCCCGGCCCGGCAGACGACCGCGAAACCCGTGCAGCCGGCGCAGGAGTTGAAGAAGGCACTCGCCCCGAAGCAGCAACCGGCACGAAAGAACCAGCCCAGGATACTCCCGACGCAGCCGAAGACGACCCGACCGGCCCGGACCTCCATCCCGGTGCCAGTGATCCCTCCATCTGCGGCGCTCAGAGATGTCGAGCGGGTGTTGGGCGGGATGGAGTCACAGGGGCGGCTTATCGGGACGCCGCTTGCGTCTCCTGCGGCAGACCTCGCCCGGCAGGTGATGGGCGGCGCCCGGCTCGTCACCCCCTGGGACACGGAAGCACGGTACAAGGAGCACGCCGCCGCATATGATGAGTATCGCGGCCTCAAGGATAAGTACTCGAAGAACATCGAGGGGGAGACGTTCGTCGTTCGCACCCCGCAGGACCAGGCGAAATACAACCGCCTGCAGGCCGCAGCAACAAAGGTCGAGACCACCGGCAAGGCGTTCGAAACCTCCCGCGACCAGGAGCTCTTTGGAGTATCGAAGCGAGTATCCGACGCGAATAAGGGGGTATCATCGTGGATAAACCTGCCCAAAGTGTCGCCTGCAGCGGAGCGGGTCCTCCAGGTCTTGATCCCTAAAACCGCAGAGGAGCGAGTGTTAGGGATGGGTCTGGGTGCGGTCGGCAACCCCGGAGGGGCCAGGGCGCCGGAGATCGGGCAGTTCCAGCTAGGGGTGGTGGTCGGCGGCTACGATCGGTTCCGCACCGAACCCCTCACGGCGGCCGGCTCCCTCGCCGTGGGTTTTGCGGGCGGTGCCGTGATGAAGGGCGCAACCCTCATCCCGAAGGTCGGCCCCCTCGTCATATCGAAAGGCCCCACTATCGGCAAGGCTGTCGATACCCTTTACGGCGGATCTGTTGCACTCAGGACCGGGATGGCCGGCCCGGATGCGTTCGAGATGGGCCGGGAGTTCGGTGGGATCCTGACCACCGAAGCGATCCCGATGTACGGCGGGGTGAAAGCCTTTACAGCGGTATCGCCCCGGGTAGCGGCCGGGATGACCCGGGCAAACGACGCATACCTCTCGTTCAAGATCCGGGATGCTCCGGCCGCCCGGGTGCAGGGCGGTCCTCTCCCGACCGACGAGATGCTCTTTGAGAGTCTCCAGATGCGGGATCTGCAAGGGGTTACCACTTCCCGTTCTATCTCTGCGTCCCGGCGTCCGTCGAGAGCGGGGACGTTCGAGGAGGTTATCCCGGGCAGCTACGTAGAGCGGGGGAGGATGGATCTCTTCCTCCAGCAGTACGAGACTCCCGGACAGTCCGCATGGCGCCAGCCCATCCCGGAGGAGTTCCTCGCCGCCGAGGATATCGCCGCAGCCTGGAAAGGCACCGGCCCGAAGCTTGATCCGGATGTGGTGCCGAAACGCGGGATCGCCGGGGGATGGTATCCCGACAACGAGATGATCCTCGACGGGCTCCGGATGCGGGATCTGCAAGGGGTTACCACTTCCCGCTCTATCTCTGCGTCCCGGCGTCCGTCGAGAGCGGGGACGTTCGAGGAGGTTATCCCGGGCAGCTACGTAGAGCGGGGGAGGACGGATCTCTTCCTCCAGCAGTACGAGACTCCCGGACAGTCCGCATGGCGCCAGCCTATCCCGGAGGAGTTCCTCGCCGCCGAGGATATCGCCGAGGCGTACAAGTTCGGCAGCCCTCTGCCCGATGTGCCGGTGACGAAGATGTACGCCGGTCTCCCGATGCGGCCGGCTGCCCGACAGAGGGGGAGGTCCGGGTCGCGGCGGTCGGCATACTCTCTCTCCGGCCGGTCGCTCAGGGTGCGTCCCCCGGCCGCTGATCTCAGTCTTGGGGAAGCGGTGTCGGCCCGCTTCGCGGTCCCGGTCATGATGGAGCCGACCGTCTCCTCCCGGTCGCGGAGCGATATCCTCACGGCCCTCAACCAGGGATCGGATCTCGCCTCGCAGATGAATGTCGATAGTTCGGAGATCCTCAAATCCGCGCTGAACCTGAACAGCTCCCTCGCCCTCGGATCCGTCCAGGCCTCTGCGCAGGAGCAGGCACTCACCCAGACCTCGCCGGGTGCCGGAGGTCCCGCCGCTCAAGGTCCCACCCTTCCCGGGAGAGGGGCGACGGAAGAAAGGACGGAGGAAGAGAGTGCAGACGGCGTACGACTGGCTTGTCACCAACCCTGTCCCGGATATCGAGTTCTCCCTCGGCAGGGCGGGGTCGTTCGACGCTCCCGCCCGGCAGAAGGGGAAGAAGTCCTCCCGCCGGTCCCCGGTGGCCAGGCCGCCGGCGGACTTCTTCGAGGTCGGAGGGTTCTGATGGCAGAAGAAGCGTGCTACACGGAAGCGGTCTCGCTCTCGACCTATATCCAGTCGTGCGACACCGTTGAGGAGGCGTTGGGGATCACTCCGGAGCGGATGCGGTCCCTTGAGCAGGTGACGAAACGGCTGACCGAGGGGCGGGGCAAGGTTGCCGAGGCTCTTCATGCCGTCGCAACCTATCCGGGGTTCTCGGAGTATGAGCGGGTGTACGTGACGTTTAAGCTCACGGAGCAGATCGCGTGGTCGCTCCGGTCCCCGGCGGGCGATGAAGAAGACGATGATGGGCCGGAGTGATCCGAGCCCAAATCTTTGAGTATCACGGCGATTTAATGGGGCGGGAAAACGGGAGGGTGTATCACTCCACCCGCCCGGAGATCGTCGGTTTTAGGGCGTCTGTGAAGGTGTTTAAGCTGAGCAACCTATTCTGTTTGATTGCTAATCGGAGCGTGTATCTGTGTTTTTACTAAAAGAGGGGTGGATTTGCTCATCCATATGGCGCAAAAGAGATCAGACCCGGGATCCCCGGAGGTCCGATCGGTTCTTCCGCGTTTCGGTGTAGATCCGGCCGCTCGCGCTGCGCCGCTTGCCCGGCTGCATCGCCTTGCGCTTCTTGTCTCGGGTCGTCTCAGAGGTTCCGGTCTGCTTGTACGTCGCTTTCAGGACCCGCCGCCCGTAGGCGCCGATCTTCGTCTGTCCGCTCTTCTTTTTGGGCGCGCTCTTCGCCTTCGTTTTTGCCATGTTACTTCCGTACCTTTCGTTCGTAGGGTTTCACCCGGACCCGCTGTTTCCGTCCGGGGACGCTTCGCAGGTGGCCGCTGACCTTCTGCTTCGCCATTCGCGCACCTCGCCGGGCCACTCGGCCGCTCTAGTCTGATAGTGGGGTCCCGATGGAGATAAAAGTATCTCCCTGCTCCCCGACCGGGGGCCGGGGGTGTGCGGGGGGGTGGTTCGCCGGGCCGGGGTCCCGGGGTACGCGCTGACCAACTCCAACGCGGAGATCCGGAGACTCAAGCAGCGGATCACCACCCTGGAGCGGGCCGCAGCGGACGAGACCGCAGAGCAGCAGATCGGAGAGGTGCGGGTCGTGGACAGTGTAGAGGACAACCGGCTACAAGCGTTCTTCCCGGGCAAGCCCTCTGAGGAGGTGCGGGCCGCGCTCAAGCGGGCCGGGTTCCGCTGGTCCCCCTCGAACGGGTGCTGGCAAAGTTACCGAGGAGAGAGGTACAGTGTTGCGCTCCAGAGGATCCTTGAGGGAGCGCAACAATAGATAATTATATATACTATGCATGCATAGTATGTAGTAGAGGTGTAAAACATGTTGAGATGCTCCGGGAGCTGATCCCGGACGAGGACGCAGTACAGATCAACGATGGAGCTCAGATGTGGGACGCGGGCGCGCTCGTGGACGAGACCCGGGAGCGGGACGATGGAGAGGTCCATGACCTCGCGGTCAACGATGAGGGGATCTCCAGGGTCCGGCCGGACGGGACGATCGAGAGCATCCGCATCTACCAGGTGCAGCCCCGGCCCACCGTGGCGAGGCTGGCTGCGGACCTCCGGGGGCTCGGGGTCCCTGCTCAAGCAGGACGAGGGCGATGCGTGCGACTGGGATCGCCCGGTGCACGTGGATGTTTGGACTGAGTGAGCGGCGAGGGTAGCCAGGCCCCGCCCGGGTTCGAGGCCCGGGGCCGCATTTCTCCTTTGCGGAGGAGTGGATTGAAAAATGCAGCACGAAACAACAACCTGGAACGGCGAGCCGGCGATCAGGGTCCGGCTCGACTACGACGAAGCGCGGGAGTACCTCGCGCTTGACGAAGACGCGATCGCCCGCCTCGACGCGCTCACAGCGAGCGAGCGGGATGAGATGCTCATGGAACTCTGGCTCGCCCCCCTGACGGAGTGCGCCGAGCACATGATCGGGACGGAGATGGACGCGACCGAACACCTGCCGACCATCCCGTCCGCGGCGATGGTCAGGGTCGAGGACGACCACGACGGGGACGACGGGGCGCTCTTCGCCCTGGAGGGGATCGACCGGGCCGCGTACCTGGAGATCCTCGACCGGGCCGCCCGGATAATCGCGCGGGAGGTCCGAGCCTGGGATACGGAGGACATATCCGAGCTGGTGGGGCTGCTCACGCGGCTGGATGCGATTGGCGACCGGGCCGACCGGAGAGTGGGGGCGGAGGACTACATACGGATGGACGCGCTCCCGTCCGCCCCGATCCCGGAGGGGGTCGATACTGCGTATCCGGTGTGGGCCGTTGACAAGCAGGGGATGGCCCTGGTCGGTCCCGGGGCCGATGAGGTGAAGAGCGTCGAGGAGGTGCGGGCGGCCTGCGAGGAGCACGCCCACCGGACGACCTGCCCGGCCTGTCACATCACGGTGTATATCGACAAGTGCGAGATCTCGCACGCAGAACTGGCGGCGTTGCTGGCAAGATCGTCGTAGGAACAAAAGGGCAGTACGAAATGACGGCGCACCCTCCCCTACTTCGTCCCACCCGCCTCAAGGCGGCCTCATCCTTTTCGGGGAGGATTTATGCGCAGATATTGGTTGATTGCCAGATATTTATTCTCTTCCCTGCGACCATGGATGTAGGCAGGGGAGTTTGGAGACGACCCGGAACCGGGCGGGGGCGGCGAGAACCGAAAGAATAGATCAGACTGTCTTTAATGGTGCGGGGGTGCCGGAGGATCAGCTCTGCACCCGCACCCGTCCCACAACCCACGCGGCCGCGCTCAAGAGCGCCCAGAACACAACCATATAGATCACAGCCGCCCCAAGGAACTCCCCCGCCAGCCGGCCGGTGAG
>JAGVUK010000233.1 GCA_019136335.1 Methanomicrobiales archaeon | reverse complement strand
GGTAGCCATGATGGGCCGCTGTTGCGGCCGCACCATACTATCAGTAGAGAGTATAACAATTTAACTTTTGCCCTCTGTTTATATGATTCAATTTACCTCGGGTGGAACCCCTCCCGGTCGCGTGCGGGTGCCCCCCCCGGGGGGCTTGCGAGGAGGGCACCGCCCGGGGCATCCGGGGCGTTCTCCGCCCGGTGTGCTGTTTTTCCTTCTCACGGGTGCCCCGAGGTTTTACGTTGACGAATGAGAGAGTTTCAGGGCCTGGGAGCAACCTGCATCGACCATGGCATCGACGGCAGAGATCCACGTTCTGGTGTTCCAGATCGTCAGTCCAGCCCCACCGAATCTGTGATGCGCCGTTATCACGGTAGCACCATCCTGATCATATAAACTATTATTATTTAACTTTATTCATTTGTTGATTGGATTTAGTTTACTGATCGGGATGGAACGCCTCGGGAAGCCTTCTCCAGGGTTCCCACCCCGGCCTGCATCTTCCCGGATGGGCTACGAAGCCCGTGGTATCCCCCCGACCTTCACCGGGGACCACAGTTCCGTGCGGCCTGTAGCGCGGGACCACGCCCCTTCCCGTACGAGGCGCAGTATCTGCGACAGCACCTCTTCGTCGGTCGGCAGGCCCAGGTCGAGGATCTTGCGTAGCCGGATCGGGATGGAGTCCATCCGGTAGCCCGTCCCCTCACAATCGATCCCCACGCATGCAACCGGGATGTGGAGATCCGCAAAAGAGGTGCTGAGCGAAACGAACGGATCGATGACGATGGTCGGGATCGTCGCAAGGTGCTCGTTGCACTTCTTCGGCAGGTGCGCACCTGGATCGGCGCCGATGATGAGGCAGGCATCCACCTCACCCCGGCCGAGCAGGTCGACCGCGGTGGTCTCGCCGGGATTGTAATACGGTGTGCCGCGCGCGAAATCGACGCCGTAGGGATATCCCGTGAGGTAGGAGAATGTCTGGTTGGTGCCGTTGACGTTCCAGTGCCCTCGCATGGGTGTCAGGGTGAACTTCGTATGCCGGTTGAGTTCGTCGACGAGCTGAATGGCGTTCCTGACGTTCTTGTACCTCCCGGGAGACTGCGTCAGGCCTATCCCCGTAAAGAGCGCCCCGAACCGGGCGTTCCTGCAGAGGTCGGCGAGCTGGATCAACCTCTCCCGCGGGATGCCCGCGACGCCCGCGGGGAGGATGTCCGCGTGGCCCCTGAGGATTGCCCGGAGGGCCGAAAAGGCGGCATAATCCCCGCCCGGCTTGATCCGGATGAACTCGTCGGCGATCCTCGCGGTATCGGTCTTTCTGATATCCACGACGACGAGCGTCCGGTCATGGTGCCCGTTCTCCCGGTATTTTCCATCAGCAAACGTCGTATACCGGGAGAGGTGGCGAGGGTGCGACTCTATCGGGTTTGAGCCCCAGTAAATTACGACGTCGGCCCGGTTCTTCACCACGCCGAGCGAGCAGCCCGGGTGACCGGCCTCCTGGATGCCCAGGATCGACGGCCCGTGACAGATCGACGAGCAGTTATCGATCACGCCCCCGACCGCCTCGGCGATATGGATGCCGGTGCACTGTGCTTCTGCGGATGTCCCGCTCCACCCAAAGAGGAGCGGACGCTCGGCATCGGCGAGCACCTCTGCGGCATACCGGATCGCTTCCTCGAAGTCGACCGCCCTCCAGGACCCGCCGTCGTTTGATACCGGGTGCATGAGGCGGCTCCTTGAGAGGAACTTCTCGGAGCCCAGCGAACATGCGTTGTCGACCGACGTGACGGCCCCGCCCTCGACCCGCACGACAAGATCGTCGCAGAGGCATCCGCAGAGCGGGCAGACAACATCGCGGACGGTCACCGTGCCGCCGCCGCCTCCCCCTGAGGGCGCCGGCACCGGAGGGCATGCCGCGCCGCCCTGTCCGGCGAGAATATCCCAACCCGACCGCGGAGGCAGATCGGTTCGTGTCACCGTCCCTTCCAGCCATTTGTAGTCCGGAGCGCCGGTTCCATGCGTCTGTGCATGCAGGATTGCGTTTGCATGCGGCCCGCAGGGGATGAAGACGGTCCCGGGGACGAGGTCTTCGGATGGCGCCACCGAAAAGACCTCTTCCCCCGCAGCGGTCGAGAGGGAGAGGGAATCTCCTTCCTCTGCGCCGAGTTCCAGGAGATCGAAGGGGTGGATGAAACAGCGAGCCGTCTCGTCGGAGTATGCGGGCGTATCTTTGTAGTAGAGTTTTTTGCCCTGCGCAATCGTTCTTCCGCTCGTTATAAGGACCCTCATTAGTGGGTATTCTGGCTCCGGCAATGATAATGGTTTCGAATATAGGTTAACAATAGCCTTTTGTAAAGTTATTTCCATATACCCGGGGTTGTGCCGCCGAGACCCTCCGGGAGCACCCGTGCCGGTTCGACCTTTGCCCGGGTCCGGCGCCTCTCCCTTCCCGGAGGATGAGGGGTCTCTCCGCCCGGAGGAGATATCCGGGTCCGGCGTGCACCTGCGCTCTTTCCCCGTACCGCATGGCGCCGGCGATCACATAGCCGCAGATCGTGCCGCCGCCACCTTCTCCCGTGGAAAGACCTCGCCGAGCTCAAAGAGGGTGTTTATGTCGATGTGGCGTCTCGCCTGCTCGAAGATATCCTCTTCCTCGAGGGTAAAGTGC
>JAGVUK010000106.1 GCA_019136335.1 Methanomicrobiales archaeon | reverse complement strand
GTAAGAGACATCGCGTGTACTACCACCTCATCCTGACCGACAACTGTAACCTCTGCTGCACCTACTGCCGCGGGAAGGCGTTCACCGTCGACTCCCCACAGCAGCCCGACATCGTCATCGACGAGGACCTCCCGGTGGACCTCGACATCGACCTCAGTGACCTCTACCGGTTCCTCGCGAAGGATCCCGGGGCCGTCCTGACCTTCTACGGCGGGGAGCCCCTGCTTGCCGCCGATCGCGTCCGCAAGATCGCCCGCGACGCCCCGGTATCGGCGCTGATCCTGCACACCAACGGCACCCTCCTCGACCGCCTCGAACCCGCGGTCGCGAACCGCTTCGACACGATCCTGGTCTCGATCGACGGTCCCGAGAGGCTCACCGACGCCCACCGCGGGGAGGGGACGTTTGAGCGGATCACCCGGAATCTCCGGAGCCTCATGGCAGGGGGGTTTGCCGGCGAACTGATCGCCCGGATGACGGTGACCGAGGATACCGATATCGCTGAGGCCGTCCGCTACCTCGCAGAGAACGACCGGTTCTCGTTTCCCGCCGTCCACTGGCAGATGGACGCGAACTTCTGGAACGATTACCACCTGCGGGACTACACCGCATGGGTTACGGAGAGTTACAACCCCGGCATCAGGTCGCTCGTCGCGTTCTGGGTGGAGACGATGCGGGAGGAAGGGAGGGTGCTCCGGTGGTATCCCTTCATGGACCCGATACAGGACATGCTCCTCGGCCGGCCGAGCATGCTCCGGTGCGGGTGCGGTCACGCGAACTACAGTATCATGACCGACGGGCATATCGCCCCCTGCCCCATCATGGTCGGCATGAAGGACTACTACGTCGGGCATATCGCCACGGCCGACCCGCTCCGCCTCCCGGTGACGACCGTGGGGAGCCCCTGCACGGAATGCGGCCTTCTCGACTTCTGCGGCGGCCGGTGCCTCTATTCGAACATCACCCGCCCCTGGCCGGAAGTTGGGCGGCGGGTCGTCTGCGGGACGGTGGAGAACCTCCACCGGGCGCTCTCGGCAGCGCTCCCGGAGGTCCGGGCCCTCATAGACTCGGGGGTCATCCGGATGGAAGACTTCAATCACAGGAAGTACAACAGCTGCGAGATTATACCCTGAGCCGGAGGAGCAGGGACCTTATCAGTCCCCGGCGTTTGCAAGGAGATCTGTTGCGCCCTCCACCATGGCACGCGCGGCTTTCACCTTTGCCTTCACGACGGCATGGTTCCCATCTTCGAGTGCCGCCTCCGCCTCCTGGTAGAGAACCTCCGCCCGATCCGTCCGTGCCCGGGGCTTCCTGACATCCAGCCCCTCGGCGGCCGCAATCTCGACCTCCTCCTGGACGGCGAGAAGGTCGCCGTAGAGTTCCTCTAAGAGTTCGCGCAACTCTTCGGTCCGGGCGAGATCCTCCTCCCGCTTCTGCCGGCCGCGCTCGCGGAGCGCCTCCCGGGCCTCCTCCTGCCCTGCGATGATCGCCTGGAGTTCGTTCTCCACGTCCCTGACCGCCTCGGCAAGCACCTCGGCGAACGCGGTCCGCTCCTCGCGGGAGGCCTCGTAGCCGTCGTATGCCCCGTATGCCCCGCCGGCCGCCGCACCGCCGAGGACGTCACCGATGTCCCGGTCGCCACGGATGATGCCACCGAGGAGGCCGCCGAGACCGGCCCCGGCGATGGCGCCCGCGATCCCTTTCTTGACCTCCCTTCGCTCCCGGTTGACGGTATAACTCACCCGGACGTTCTCCCGGTCGATCACGACCTCCATCTTCCCCTCTTCGCCGGTATGCCGGATATCCATCGTCGAAACCGTATCTCCGACATTCTGGTGCGTGATCTCCGTACCCCTGAGTGCGAGCTGCGACATCAGCCGCTCCACAAAGTCCTGGTAGAGGGACGACACTCCCTGACCGTAGTAGATAAACGCCATACATACCTCCGTTCTGCCGTTTGGTAGTTAAGGCTCCGGCATCATACGATAAAAACCTTTTCAGGCGGGATTTTCTTGAAAATCGGCCTGAAATCTGCCTGTCGGCAGAGAGCAACATTCATCCGGCCGGAAGGACGAACACTCTCCAGGTACCATGGCGACAATCGGGCTCATTCTCTGCAGGATCGGGCTCCACCGCTGGGGCAGGAAGCGGGGCTACGATGAGTACGCTTCAAACGTCGTCGAGTGGGAGCAGCGGTGCGAACGATGCGGGAAGAGAAAGCGGTGGGTCGAGGTGAAGCGGGACCGCAGGCGCTGACGACCAGCGGTCAGGAAGGCCGTCCAAAAAGTTACTTTTTGACCTCCTTCCCCACCGAGAAGGCCTTCGCGAGCACGCCGGCAAAGCCGTAGTACTCCTGCCGCATCGAGTCGTAGGCAAACGGTCGGATCTTCCCGATATCGGGCTTGCCGTCCTCCCCAAGGACGCTCTCGTCCACCTTCACGTCCAGGATCTCGCCGATGAACTGGGTGTGTACGCCGATCTCGACTGTCTGGAGGAGCCGGCACTCGAGGACGACCGGAAACTCTCCGACGTACGGAGCGTCCACCAGGTCGGCTTTCACAGGCGAGAGCCCGGTCGCCGCGAACTTGTCCGTGTCGCGGCCGGAGACGATGCCGAAGTAGTCCGCCTCCCGGATGTAGTCCACCGAGGGTATGCTGATCGT
>JAGVUK010000177.1 GCA_019136335.1 Methanomicrobiales archaeon | reverse complement strand
ACCGCTGGTCGCAGGAGAGAGGGATAACGTCGTCCAGTTCGAGCGGGTCGGGTTTGCGAGGGTAGACGCGGTGGACGGCGGCCGGGTGAGCGCGTATTTCGCGCACCGGTAAGACAATTCATTCTTTTTCGGGAGAGGTGCCGGGTGTGCCGGCCCGGGGCGTTGCGACCGAACAAATCCTTCTATCTGGCGGTAAGGCATCTGTAGGAGAGCGTGAATGTTAGTCGTCCAGGCAATGACTCGGGATACTGAAACGGCCGACCACGCTTGCCGGCGTTCATCCGGGAGAGATCCTCACTCCACCGATCGGTGAAATCCAGGGAGAGGTAAAATTCGCCACGCTTGACCAGGCACTCATTATATATGCTCCAGTCGCGAGTATCGGGGTACGGGCGTTCCCAACGTTCGTTTCTTGGCATGAAGGGGCGGAAGGGATGTCCGGCACCTTCTCTGTTTGGGTCGGGCGACCAGAGTTATGCAACACAGCGCGCCATGAGCCGGCGGCTCATAGATGAGCATGAAAGAGATCCTTTTTCATACCAGCACGCCATGAGCCGGCGGCTCGTAGATGAGCATGAAAGAGATCCTTTTTCATACCAGCACGCCATGAGCCGGCGGCTCGTAGATGAGCATGAAAGAGATCCTTTTTCATACCAGCATGCCAGATTCAACCCATAAAAGTGGTACACCACTACCATTGGCGGCCGATTCTGCATAGAGTATGAGAAAAATTCCGGCCCGGAACGGTTGCCGGGGGAAAGCCTGATAAGGTAACATGTTTAATTTTATCGAAATATCAAAAGATATTTGTTTACCAGCCCGAGACATATACCGCATGAAACTGCCGGAACGGATGGCGGGGAGAAACGATGGCTGACATCGATCTCCTCCTGGCACGAGCAAAAGAGTTTCACGGTGATGTCTGCGCCGGGATCGTGCTCGGGACCCGGATGACGATGATCGGGATGCGGGAACTCCGCATGGACCCGATGGTGAGAAACAGGGACCTCATCGTGTACGTAGAGATCGACCGCTGCATCACGGATGCGGTCCAGGCGATCACGGGGTGCTCGCTCGGTCGTCGCACGTTGAAATACCGGCCTTACGGCAAGTTTGCCGCTACGTTCATCAACCTCGCGACACAGGATGCCGTCAGGGTCTCTGCCCTGGAGCAGGAGCGGACGGAAACGCCCGGTCCCGAGACCGCAACCGCGCTGCTCGACGCACCGGAGGAGGATCTCTTCAGGGTGCAGAAGGTCAGGGTCGTGATCCCGGAGGGCGACCTCCCCGGCTTCCCGAGGCATCAGACCCGCTGCAGCGGGTGCGGCGAGACGATCCTGGACGACAAAGAGATTGTGGCGGAAGAGACGATCCTGTGCGGCAACTGCGCCCGGGGATCGTATTACACGGAAACGGACTGATCCGGAGACGGATCATCCTTCTCCCACCATATATGGGCAGTTCTCGAACTGCCCAAAACAACATACCCCGAACCGTCCGGGACCGCTTGATCGCGGAGGAATGCATCGACGATCTCCCGCTGCCAATCCTCCTTCACGAAGAAACGGTTGTAAAAATCCTGTTTCATCTCATCGAATCCGGAATAACGCCGGATCCTATCCCTCGCATCGACCTTCACATTCGCGTAAATACCCAGCTGGCAGAGGACATTCCATAAAACGTCGGCGTTCGCTTCGTCGTAGTACGGCTCCCCGTGCAGTGCCGGCCAGAGTTCGGCATTCCCTCCCGAAACAGACGGAGAGGATATGAACCAGTAGAGGTGCACCGCGCGCCTCGCCGCCGCGTCCATCTTCAGGAGGCTGTTACGGATATCGCCCATAATGAGAGACCTCGAAGCAATGACGACGTCGTGTACCCCCGCTTCCTCCGGGCCGACGTCCTCCCAGCGACTGCGGATCTCGCGGATCGGAGGAGCGTTCACCGTCCGGCGGTACTCCTCCATCGCCGCACCCATAGGAGCCGACGGCTCTACGGTCGTGACCCTGCAGCCCATAAGTGCAAGAGGAACCGCAAGGGTCCCGGGACCCGCGCCGATATCGAGAACCGACGAACCCGGCGAGATCTGCATCCCGGCGATCTGGTTCTCGATACGGGACCGGTCTCCCGAGACGACATTCCTGACAAACCGGTCGACCACATCCTGGCTCGACCAGAACTTCCCGCGGTTCTCGCCCATTCTTTTTTTCTGCGCAAGAGAACGGGCATGCTGATCGTCTCACAAACGGGCGTAGTCAATCGTGGTGCCGGAGGCACCGGGGCTTTCATACCGCATATTACCTCATGAAAATCACAAAACGTGGCCGGATCTCTCTCCTGCTCCGGGGAACTTCTCCCACCGGATATGGGCCGTCTTCGAGACCCCCGGAATTCCGAACCCCGCCCCCGTCCGTATGATCCTCTCGCGCACGAAAGAAGCAACGATCGCCCGCTGATGGTCGTTGCGGACATAGAGGTGCCGGCAGTAGTCGGCAACGGCCTCCTCCTCGGTCGGGTAGCGCTGCCCCTTCTCTACATGTTCGACCGTTACGTCCGGGTAGATCCCGAGCTGGCACAAACAGTTCCAGAGAAGATCCGCCGTCGGTTCGGCAGCAAACTCGCTTCCGTGAAGTTCCGGCCAGAGACTGAAGTTCACCCCGGTCCACG
>JAGVUK010000218.1 GCA_019136335.1 Methanomicrobiales archaeon | reverse complement strand
TAGAGGATGATGCCCTTGGTCTTTGGGTCACGCTCCACGAACCTGAGGAAGTCGATGAAGTTGAGGTCCGCCTGGTTGCCGACCGAGACGACGGCGGAGAACCCGATGTCATGTTTGATGCTCCAGTCGACCACGGTATTGACGATGGCGCCGCTCTGGGAGATGAAGGCGATGTTGCCGGGTTTCGGGGATTCGTGGACGTAGGTGGTGTCGATGCCCTTCGGGGGGACGATCAGCCCGAGGCAGTTCGGCCCTATGATCCGCGTCCCGTAACCCTTTGCTATCTCGAGGATCCGGTCTTCCAGCGCCTTTCCGCCATCGCCCGTCTCTTTGAACCCGGCCGTGATGACGACCACCATGGAGACTCCCTTCTGCCCGCACTCTTCGATCACGCCGGGCACGTGCTTTGCGGGGACGGTGATGACCGCCATATCGACCGGATTTGGGATATCGAGGATGGAGGCATACGCTTTGAGCCCCTGCACCTCCGGGCGCTTGTTGTTCACGGGGTAGAGCTGACCCGGGAAGTGCAGGAGGTTGTGCATCACGGCGTAGCCCATCTTCTTGGGTTCGGACGACGCCCCGATGACCGCTATGGAGCGGGGCGTGAAGTACTCGATCGGCACGAACGGCCGCTCTTTCGCCACCTTCTCGACGGCTTCGTCGTCGACGAAGATGCGGGCGTCGACGATGCAGGCCCCGGACTCATACAGCCTGACCGGGTTGATGTCGAACTCCACGACGTTGGTGTTCTCGGCGAAGAAGCGGTTGACCGCCCACATGACCTGGACAAGCGCCTCCTCGTCCCGGGGTTTCGCCCCCCGGTAGCCCTGGATCATCGGGTAGCCGTGGATCTCGCGGATCATCTCGCGGATCGTCTCTTCGGAGACCGGCAGGATCCGCAGGGTGACGTCCTTCATCAGCTCGACGAGCGTGCCGCCCATGCCGAAGGTGAGCACCTTCCCGAACGCCGGGTCGGTCTTCCCGCCGATGATCAACTCAAGCCCCGGCGCCGCCTGCTGCTCGACGATGACGCCCTTGATCTCGGCCTCGGGGTTGTAGGCCTTCGCATTCCCGACGATCTTCTCGAACGCTTCCTCGGCGGCATGCTTCGAGGGAATACTGACGATCACGCCGCCCGCATCGCTCTTGTGGACGATCTGGGGCGAGTAGATCTTCATGACGACGGGGAAACCGATCTTCTCTGCCGCCTTGCCTGCCTCGGCGGCGGTCTTGACGACTATGTGGTCGGGTACCGGTACGCCATACTGTTTCAGGAGGTCGTATGATTCGAACTCGCTCAGCATTCTTTTGGCCATGATTGTCTCCTCACATCTTGAGTATCTTTAACGAGCATCTCTGTGATTCTGCAGTTCATGTTCCTGACAGATGACCCATCTCCCGGAAAGCCAGACCAGCAGGTCGGAATGAACTGTACAGGGTGGTCTCATATTCGTTTTATAGGTTCTGTAATGATTCTACATGACAAATCCATCCGGGGGACATCACCGGGGTCCAGGATACTGCCGGTTTGCCCCCGGTTAGTCGATATCGTAGAGTAATGGCGTTTTTCTGGGAGCCTCGCGGGCGGTGCCCGCCGTGGATGCCCGGCCACGGAGGCCGGGGTCTTCGCCGGAATTCGCCGTGCTCACGGCGGGTGACTGCGGCAAACCGGTGGTGGCCCATGCTCACGAACGGCCCCGGGTCTTCCGTACGGGCGCGGTTCGGGAGGTCCGTGCCCCCCCCCCGGTGAACGCGGGTTCCCGCGGGGCGGTACGGAACCCCGATGGGCCGGTGCGAAGGGGCGGCCACCATCGCGGGAGAGGCGGTCGGCGATTCCGCCATTCCCCGGGTACCCGGCGACCGGCATGTATAAGGCTCGCCTGCGAGCAATCTTTGTACTGATTGAACCGCCGGCGGTATCCCGGCAGATACGGGGTCCTTGACGTTAACCGGGAACCGGAGAGAAGAACCATGATCGGGCAGCACCCTGCAGCGGACCGCCGGGCAGTGTATATCCTCTTCGTAATCGGGTTTTTTGCAATCTTCTCGACGACCGTCTCGAAGAATCCGGTGCTGCCCCTCTTCTCGCAGGCCCTGGGCGCCGGCGACGCGGTCATCGGCCTCGTGGCAGCGGTCTCCCCGCTCGCCGGGATCCTGTTCTCGTTCCCGGTGGGGGTTCTCTCGGACCACCTGGGCAGGCGGAGGTTGCTCGTCGCGTCCGGGGCGGTATTCCTCTCGGCCCCCCTGCTCTACCTCGTCATCACCGATCCGCTCTGGCTGATCCCGGTCCGGTTCTTCCACGGGACGGCGACCGCTATCCTCGGGCCGGTGATCGCCGCGATGATCGCGACGCGATTCCCGGAACGGAAGGGGGAGGTGCTCGGGCAGTACTCTTCCGCAACCCTGATCGGGAGGACCCTTGCCCCGCTCGCCGGCGGGGCCATCATATCGTTCTTCGCCGTTTACCCCGGGCTCGTCCCGTACCGGATGGTGTACCTCGCCGCGGCAATCGCCGCGGTGCCGGTGGTTGTCCTGGTCCTCCTCTTCCGGGAGGAGACCCCGGCCCCCCTCACGGTCCTCCCGTTCTCGGCATTCCGCAGAAGTTTTGTGACGTTCTTCACGAACAGGAGGCTCCTGGCGACGGCATTCGTGGATATGGCGACCTACTTTGCCTTCGGGGCGTTTGAGACGTTCCTGCCGCTCGTGCTGCTCTCGCGGGGGATGGGTGCGTACCAGGCCGGGATCCTGTTTGCCGCCCAGACGCTGATCGTCGCGGCGACGAAACCCTCCTTCGGCAGGATCTCCGACCGGGTCGACAAGAGGGTCCAGATCGTCGTCGGGCTCTTCGTTCTGGGGTGTTCTGTTGCCGCCATCCCGTTCGCGTCGGCGTTCACGACGTTCCTCCTCATAAGTTCCCTCCTCGCTCTCGGCATGTCACTCTCCACGGTCGCGACGAGCGCGTATGTCGCGGACGTTGCAGAGAAGGAACAGATGGGCGCCTCGATGGGGGCGTTGTCGTCCATCATGGACATCGGGCACTCGGCAGGCCCCCTCGTCACCGGGATCATTGTTGCCGCCGCCGGGTTCGGCCCCGGGTTCTTCGCGAGTTTCCTCATCGCAGTGGCGGTCTGTGGGTTCTTCGCGCTCTCTGCCCGGGAGCCGGTGCCACGGGCGGGGGGGTGAGGGGGACTATCGCGTGCTTGAAAGGCGGAGCTTCGCGAACGGCTAAGCGAGACCAAGCAGTAGACCAGGAGGCAAGCAATCGCAACGGCGTTATGGGCTACAAGAACGGGCGAGTCTGGCCGAATGAACTGAGCAACCAATTTTTGCGGCGGATCTCGGTTCGCCCGAGTGCCAGGACAGCGCCTTCCAAATGAGATGAGAGAGCGGGAAAAGAGGAAAGAATCTGAAAGAGCGACTTGATAGAGTAACGGAGGCAGCCATGCTGAGAAGCATGCCGCCAAGTTATGATGCCCTCTGATTTGATGGGCTCTCCTGATCTGGACGAACCAGTTTATTCTCTGCGGGGCTCGTCGGCGGCATGAGCGGGAAGACCCCCGGCCTGAAGGGTGGGGTAGTTCACCCCTGATCGTTACAGGTGGCTAATCTCTCCACAGTATTGTTGAAGCGAACCCTGTTTCATCCGATGTTGTACGAGGGGAAACCTCGTCCCATCAGGATTCGAGTGGAGGATACTAATTGTTCGTCGATTTCCGCACATACTATGATTTTTGGAGCACAGAATGCCCTCTCCGGGTAAGGCGATATCGCTGCTTGCTGCTGCGTGGTTTGTCGGTGATGGTCATCTCGACCAGGCCTTCCCGGATTGCCGGCTGCAGGTAGACCTTCCTGAAGTGTTCGACGTTCCTCAGGCCGAGGACATCCTGAAGTTCCCGGCGCGACATCTCACCGTCAAGAGCCTCGATGATCTGCATGACTTCCGTGGTGACTTCCGTGGTGACTTCCGTGGTGACTTCCGTGGCAAAGAAGGTCAGGGTAACGCCGCGGTCGTCCTCTGACCACTGCGGCAGAGGTAGACCACGCTCGGTGCAGGCCCTCTGGATCAATATGCTGCCCCGGCCAATTTTTTCCATATACCCGCGCAGGTACAACACGTGCGCAATGTCCGGGTTGCGCAGAACGGACAGTGTTCCCTTCTGAAGTTTTGCAAGTGTCACACCCTCAGGAAACTTGCCAGTATTTGAGATCTCCAGGCGATTGGGGTAGATATGGACGGTAATTCCACCGGAGAAATCGCTGTAGTCACGATGTGCAAAGGCGTTGACTAACCCTTCTCGGATGGCGTCCGATGGGTAGAAGGGTTCATCCTGACGTTTAAGATCGGCAGATCCGAAACGCGATACTGTAGGGGTATTCCTCAAAATAAAGGAGTACACATCTTCCAGTACCGGCACTAGCGGGCCTTCGTAAGATTTCATGTCCTGGTACGTGTCGCCTGTTTTGTCCGTTCTGAAAACCGCTGCCCGAACCCGGATCTGCGGATAGCGGATGGCGGGATTGGCTCCGAAGAGGATATCACCACCGTTGGTCAGGCGGCCATATCTGGAGACCGAGAGATCCTCAAGAATCGCAGTTGGATTATCACTATCCCGGAACCAGAATCGCCCTGATGCAGTCACTGCCTTTACAGTGGACCGAACCTCATTGAGGTCCAGATCTTCGTTCATATCTGCGGAAGAAAAGCGTCGCTCCCATCGCTCAGGCTCCACCTGCTTGCGGAGCACCATGTCACGGATGGTCTCGATATCTGCTTTCTGGGTGGTCTGACCTGTGCGAAGATAGATGATATTCTCAAACGCGTATGGCAGATCCTTGCCAGCAGGCACCTCAATGATGAGCAGGGTTTTTCCTTCAACCTCGTGTACCCGAACCGCAACCAGTGCCCCGGGAGAGAGTCCTTGATGCACCCTCTGTTCGAGGCACTTTACCATAGCGTCGGGGTTCTTGATACCGATAACCGTCCCCTGGTCATCCACGCCGCAGACAACATAGCCGCCGGAAGTGTTCAGAAAGCCGCAGACTACCCGGCCGATGGCACTGATATCCCTACAATTGGGTATGAACTCAACGCTCTGCCTTTCTCCAAGCGACAGGGACTCTCGGATGGCTTTCGTCCTCATGAACGGCCCCTCCGATCCTGGACAGTCCGGGAGACACGGGCAGTATCCCGGAAGTTCTCCTGCACAAACGCTTCAACTTCCTGGTAGCGCGAAAATTGTGCGGTGGCGAAGAGGGCTGCGTCATCGTCTGACCTGAACTTCTGAACCCAGTTGCCCTTCCGTTCCCGCAGAGGTTTCTCGGAAAGGATGGCTTCTTCATACATATCGATGACCCGGAGATCATCCATGATCCGGTTCTTCTCTAGAGTGAGCCTATCCCGGCCCGCCTCCCCCTTATGGCCGATATGATTCAGGAGCTGTCTGGCAAAAATCACATGATCATGGACAAGGAGCCAGCGTGGCTTATTCAACGCGATGGCCCTCTTCAACTCCTGGTGTGTAATAGATAGCCCGTCCCCGTCTCTCCCGCTGCCATAAAGAGGAGTGATCAACCCGAGAAACAGGTCGCAGTTCTCTGTCGCTGTGATGCAGTTCTCAAAAGCGGAGCGGTTCGAAAAGACCGGGACGGTTCCTTTGTGAGACATCCAGACTTCATAGCCAAACGCGGTTAAAAGCGTATAGATTCGATCCAGGAGCTCTTCGATGCCGTACACCGTAGAGGAAACCATAATCGTGAGCTTCCTATTGTCCTGCATCTCTTCCCTTCCTCCCTGATCGCTCGATTTTCCCTCGTTTTTTCATTTTTTCAATATCTCCCGCCGATGATAATCCAGATATTCGATCTGACGCTTTTCTATTTTCCTTAGTTTCATTTTTGAATGAATCCCAAGCTTATTTCTATCCCCCATCTTTTATCATATCACTAATGATTATTTTCCCGCCATCGTCAAAACTAATATACCCTTTATCAAAAGCACTATCTAAGTTAGGGATAAGTAACAGACCATTGTAGATGTCCAGGCGTTCTGCATTATCTGAATCTCTCCAGGGCTTGATATGCGATGCTTTTAACAAATCGAGTGAGTCGCACCCCGTAACAGCACATCTCTTCCAATAACCTATCAAACCGGAACGAAACGCTCCCTGACCAATACGACTCAGCATTATTGATTTGCGTTCCGTCTCAGGCAACTCTTTGCTGGCTCTTTCAAATTCTTCAACATCTTCAAAGACATTAGTTTCAGGTATATTGCCGTAATTTGGGCCGGGAATGCTTTGTCCAAGTTCATTGCTGATATATGTTAATAATTCAGGATTGTGCTTCTTCTGGCTGTCACTCCTCAACTGATTGTATTTATCTGCAGCTCTTTTTATGTACTCAAAATGAAAATCACGTATTATAGGCCAGATATCCAGACTCTCCCTTGAAGGAACATAATATCCATTCATTGATGGAACTCGTTCATACTCAGAATATTTGCCCCTCTCCCAGCGCCATGCTTTACTTTTTTCTAACATGCTCTGCTCATCTTCCCTCTCGCCCAACAGTTGTTTATCAAGAGATAGCCATAATCCCTCTTTGTGAATGGTAAAAACAATCAGACTGCCAACTAAGAGTCGAACGCCTCCACTATAGCAGTATGCGCCCCACTTGTCGCTCCCATATGTATTAGCCTTAAAGAGCGATTCTACAAATAGCGACAAGCAAACCTTTCTATATTCTTCATCGGGCAAAAGTGATGATATAGTCTTTTCAATTTGGCTAACATCAGGTTTCTTCATAAAAATTTCTCCATAATGCTTAGTTAATACTGGCTTATATTCAAAATAGTTATATATCCATCGCCATTGCTCGGGAAAACAGGCATTGCCTCAGCTCTTCAGTAATCGGCCCGAACCCTATCTCCCCATCCCGTGCGATAGTTTCTTCTCCCAGGCCTCTCTCCACACCACTTCTCATACCGCCGTCCCTCCCGACATGCCACCCGTAATATTAATCACTCCTCAGTTCGACTCCGTAGTATGAATCTCCCCAAAATTCCATTCCCCGCCGCCCTGCTGCTCCTTCTCGTGGTCTCTGCATGCGGCTGCATGGACCGGGAATCAGTCGTCCCCGATGAGGAGGCGGCACAGGTGCTTGCCTACGCAGACCCGGTCGCCGACAACCTCCTTGCCGGCTTCAACGAAGACAACTACACGAAGTACTCCCGCGACTTCAGCGGGGAGATGAGACAGGCGCTTGATGAGGCCGCGTTTGAGCAGAACCGCGAACACATCATATCCCGGATCGGGCTCTACGAATCCAGAAGGGCCCCTGTCGTCACACAGACCAACGACTACATCGCCGTAACCTACAAAGCAAAGTTCGAGCGGGAGGACGGGGTGGACATCCGGTTCGTCTTCAAGAAGGACGACGAATCGCACCAGCTCCAGGGGCTCTGGTTCAACTCCCCGAAGCTGCGCAGTTGAGGCACCCCGGCGGGGATTGCCGGCCGGCCCCGGGGTCATCTCTACCCCCGGGACAGCGGGTATTCGCTGCATCCGGGACCAGAGCGGGGGTTTTTCCGGAAACACCGGAAGAGCCGGGCCGCAGGCAGGACACCTGCTCACAGAACCGGTCGTTCCCACAATCCCGGCGGAAGGGTCCGGACGGAGAGGCTGGCCGGGGTCGTGATGCACGGGCGCATGAACCCGTCGCTCGCGGCGACGCACGTTTTTGGAGGGTTTGACAGGTTAGAAGAGGCTCTCCTCCTGATGAAAAAGCCCGTGCATGCTCCACCGGAGCATTGCCGGATCGACGGTAATGATTCAGGGCACTTGACCCCAGAACAGTATGCTGCTATGGGGATTCGAACCCCAGTCGCAGGAGTGAGAGTCCTGCATGATTGGCCGGTCTACACTATAGCAGCGCATTGCACCAATGTGCTCTACATAATTTGATCCGATACTATTTAAAAATGTCGCGTGCCTGCCTCTCACCGGCCCTGCCGGCAACCTGGTAATCGGAGCCCTATCCGGGCCGGGATCTCCCCGTCACCCAACGATTTCCATCACAGACACCAATAAGTAGCTGCCCAGCGTACTTATACCGGCAGCAATGAGCAGTGTCGAAGAGCAGATACGGGAACTTGAAGACGAGATCAAGAATACTCCGTACAACAAGGCGACCTCGAAGCACATCGGTCGCCTCAAGGCGAAACTCGCGAAGATTCGCGACGAAGCGGTAGCCCGGGCCATAGCCTCCTCGGGAGGCAGCGAGGGATACTCCGTGAAGAAGTCGGGAGACGCCACCGTTGTCCTGGTCGGTTTCCCGTCCGTCGGTAAAAGCACGCTGCTCAACAGGCTCACCGGCTCTGACATCAGCGAGACGGCGGCCTATGCCTTCACGACCGTCTCCGTCATCCCGGGCGCGATGGAGCACCGGGGCGCAAAGATCCAGGTCCTGGATATCCCCGGCCTCATCGCTGGCGCTGCCATGGGCAAAGGACGCGGGAAAGAGGTCATCGCCGTGGTGCGGAGCGCCGACCTGATCCTCATCCTGGTCGACGTCTTCAACGAGCAGCACACGGACGTCCTCCTCCGCGAGCTCCACGACGCCGGCATCCGGGTCAACCAGCAGAAACCTGATATCACCATAAAAAAGACCGGGAACGGCGGTATCCGGCTGAACACCGTCGGCGCCGTCGACCTCGATCTCGAGGAGGTCCGCTCAATCCTTGCGGAGAACAAGATCGTCAACGCCGACGTCCTGATCCGCGACGGCGTCACGCAGGACGACTTCATCGATGCGATGATCGGCAACCGGGTCTACGTCCCCGCGTTCGTCGCGGTCAACAAGGTCGACCTGGTGGACGAGAAGATGCGGGCGGAGATCGAGGGGGAGTTGACCGGGCGGTTCGGTGAAGCGCCCATCATGGTATCGGCGCACAGCGGCTACCGCATCGAAGACCTGAAAGACGCGATATTCGATAACCTGGGATTCATGCGGGTCTACTTAAAACCGGTCGGCGGCCCGGCGGATATGGACGAACCGCTGATCATCCGGAGCCCGGCGACGGTCGAGGACGTCTGCAACCGCCTTCACCGGGACTTCGCGGACAAGTTCCGGTACGCGAAAGTCTGGGGCAGATCGGCAAAACACGATGCGCAGCGTGTCGGGATCACCCATCAACTCGCGGACGGGGACATCCTCACCGTCGTCACCCGCCGCTGATCACATCCTCGATGACGGGGAGCGGGGCGTCGGTCTTTATGGCCGTTCCCGAGTAGTGGGCGCGGCTCGCCCGGTAGCCGAGGGCCACAAGACGCCCGACGACCGTCCCGATGCCGCCGGGCGAGACCCGGAGCGATTTTGCGATGACGTGGTAGTCGTAATGGCTCGACGTATCCAGTTCCTGCCGGCAGGTATCGAGCAGCCGCGCGATCCGCGGCCCGGTCCCGGTTGTGACACCGGCGAGCGCCTCCTGCATCGCAGAGAGCGTCCGGTCGTCGTTGATCCCCCCCGTCCAGAGGGGGCCGACCGGCACGAGGTCCGCGCCGCAGAGCGCGCACTCCTCCGGTTCGGGGAGCATCCCGGCCTGCTCCGTCCGGTAGAGGCAGTGTGGGCACTGCATCACGTAGCCGATCCTCGATAGCGTCCGGTCGGCCGCCGCCGCCCCCTCCCGGAGCCCGAGGTGCAGGCGGTGGAAATGCTCGTGCGCGTAGCAGAAGAGCGGTTCCACCCCGCGGTCGTACTTGATCACCTCGCGCACGACAAACCCAAGAAGCGTCCGGAGGCCGACCTCGGCGTGGTACTCGGTGTTCCGCGGCCGGGAGAAGTAACGGCGCATGCCGGCTTTCAGGTGCGCCCCGCAGAGAGGCGCGGTGTCGGTGGCGGTGACGAAGAGATACCTCCCGGCGCTCCGGGCCGCAGAATCGACGAAGGGCGCCGGCGTCCCGAAGGGGTCGAGGTCGACGGCATCGAACTTCCTTTCGCTCATCAGCGCGTTTGCGTCGCTCCGGGTGACCTCGGCGGCAAGACCCAGGGCCTCGACGTTCTGCTGGATCAGGTCGACCGCCCGCTGGCTCCAGTCGTTGATCGTCACCGGGATCCCGACCTCGCAGGCCACCCGGAGCCCCCGGACGCCGGACGCCCCCATGGCGTCGAGGTAACTCTCCGGTCGCAGGACGGAGAGCAGGAGGATGGTGGCGTCCCGGTTCAGTTCCATGCGTGCGTTATAGAAGACCGGACCGCTTCCCGGCGGGAACTGGAGGTGAGGATCCTGCCTCGGCGCAAAGAACCGGGTTTTTCCCTCCGTAACCTCAACGACATCCATGCTTCCGGAAAAGGTGGATGCTCGATACCCTTATACCTTCTTATGAGTAATACTAATACTCCGATCTATGGGCTTGTGGCCTAGCCAGGATATGGCGTCAGCCTCCTAAGCTGAATGTCGGGGGTCCGAATCCCCCCAAGCCCGTCGTTTCTCCGAAATCCAGACCATCCGGTTATTTATCTTCCGCCCGAGAACCTGATCCGTTGAGCATGAGCGCCGCCGCCCTCGTCAGGATTACCCGCCCGCACAACGCCGTCGTTGCCGGCCTTACCGCCCTCCTCGGGTACCTCGTCGCCACGGGAACCCTCACGGTCCCCTCCCTCCTGCCTGCCGTGGTCGTCGTGCTCATCACCGCCGCGGGGAACGTGATCAACGACGTCTACGACGTCGAGATCGACCGGATCAACCGCCCTGAGAGGCCCATACCGTCCGGGGCGATCAGCCTTGCCGGCGCAAAGGCATACGCGGCGGCGCTCTTTGCCGGGGGCATCGCCCTCGCCACCCTGACGACGGCGCTCTGTCTCCTGATCGCTCTCGTGAACTCTCTGATCCTGGTCATATACGCCGCCTGGCTGAAACGGACCCCGGGCGTCGGCAACATGGCCGTCGCCTACCTGACGGCGAGCGTCTTCCTCTTCGGCGGGGCCTTTGCGGGCATCGAGGGGCTCGTCCAGAACGTGTCGCTTGCGGCGATCGCGTTCCTTGCGACCCTCGCCCGGGAGGTCCTGAAGGACGCAGAGGACGTGGACGGGGATGCTGCAGGGGGCGCACACACGCTACCCATGATCATCGGGGTCCGGCGGACAGGGCTGCTCGCGTTCGCCTCTGCCTGCGGCGCCGTGGCGGCAAGCCTCCTTCCCTCCGGCGACTGGTGGGGCCCCTTCTACCTCGCCGCCATCGCGGTCGTCGACGTCATCATCCTCGCCGGGGCCGCCCGGGGGGTCAGGTGCACGACGCCGGACTGCGTCAGGAAGTCCAGGGCGACATCGATCCTGCGGGTGGGGATGTTCGCCGCGCTCGCGGTCTTTGCGGTCGCCGCGGTGGTATAGGCCTGCCCTTCGGGATCACGAGGAGGATTTTGCCGGCAAAAACCCATATTGCCCCGCGGCGCACGGGAAAACTTCAGTGATCATTTTATCTATCCCGGGGCAGAGTTATTATCGCGGGAGATCTGGATGAAAGTTTATCGGCACGGGAACACGTATATAGCACCGAAAGGTTCCTTTTTTGACGGAAACGTGAAGATAGACGGGAACTTCATCGCCCCTCCGGAGACGCACATCTGGGGCAACATCGTCGTCGCCGGCTGCCTCGAACTCGGGCCGTACTCGACGGTCGGCGGTTACGTCGAGGCGGAGAGCATCGTCATCGGCCACGACGCCAGGATCAAAGGGCCGCTCCGGGTCCTCGAGACCGCCACCATATGCGATAACGCCTGCCTCCACTCCGTCCAGGCGGGCGGGAACATCATCATACGGCCCGGCGTCAGGGTCGGCGACGTCAACAGCGCCGAGACGATCTTCGTCTACGGCAAGGTCACGAGCGAGCGGTTATTCGGCAGGGCTGTGAAAGTCTACGGCACCTGACGGGTGCTCGATGCCGAGCAGGGCGGCATCCCGCACCCCGGCCCAGTCTGCAACCGTCTCCACGCACCCGTCCTTGAAGTTCACGACGCCGATGGCGGTGATCCCTATCCGGTCGGACATGTCGATCCCGTCTTTCACCTCCATGAGGCAGCCGACGCCGATGATCGCCTTCGGGCGATACTTCTTGACCATCCTTTTTATGAACGTCGAGCCCGGGACGATGAAGACGCGATACCCGAGCCCCTCCAGCCACGCCGAGTTCTCCCCGACCGTACAGCGGCCGCAGCGCCGGCATTTGAGGCCTTCCGGCGTCAGGTGCGCCGGACACTCCGCCGACCGCAGGCACTGGGGCAGGAAGACCGCCCGCTGCTCCACCGGCGTCTCCGAGAACGCCTTTGTGTTCATGGTGTTCCTGAGCGTTATGAAGAACGTGATGAGGTCCTTATCGTCCAGCCCGAGGAGTTTGCAGAACGCCTTCACGAGCCCTTCGAGGAGGACCATGCCGGGTATCAGGATCCGGGGAAGGTAGAACTTTCCCCGGGTGATCGAGGCGGTCGCGATGATCGCGAGGGCCACCGCCGCAAGCACCATCCCGAGGATGAGGAAGAACGTAACCTCCCCGATGAGGGTCATCAGCCCGACCCAGGCCCCGGAGTCAAAGAAGGTCATCGTGGCCGGACCTCCCTTCCTTTCCCGACAAGCCGGAACGATTCGGCGTACGGCGGCCGGAGCACCCCGATCTCGGTGATGATCGCGTCGATGAGGTCGAGCGGGGTGGCGTCGAAGGCGTAGTTGAGCACGTTCACCCCGTCGGGCGCAAGCTGCCGGTCCCCGCAGTACGCGAGCTCGGAGCGGTCCCGCTCCTCGACGGTGATCTCCGCCTCCGTCCGGGCGAGGTCGAACGTGGAGACCGGCGCCGCAACATAGAACGGTATGGCGTGGTGGCGGGCGGTGACGGCGTGCATGTAGGTCCCGATCTTGTTGAAGACCGCGTCCTGCGTGATCCGGTCCGCGCCGACGATGACGAGATCTATCTCGCCCTTCCGCATCAGGTATGCGGCCGATGAGTCGGGGATGAGGGTCACGTCGATCCCGTCGCGGAGAAGCTCCCAGCAGGTGAGCCTCGACCCCTGGTTCAGCGGCCGGGTCTCGCAGGCGATCACCCGCACGTTCTTTCCGGCCGCAACCGCCGACCGGATCACCCCAAGAGCCGTTCCCCAGCACCGGCAGGCGAGCGCTCCCGCGTTGCAGTGGGTGAGCACCGTGCACTCGGCCGGGAAGAGTTCTTCGCCGAACGCACCGAGCCTCCGGCAGACCAGTTCGTCCTCTTCGGCGACGGCGTTCGCCTCGGCGACGGCGATGGCCTTCGCCTCGCCGACCGATGCGGCCATCGCGATCTTCCTTGCCACGCGGTCGATCCCCCAGGCGAGGTTGACCGCGGTCGGGCGGGTGCTCCTGAGGAGGTCGGCGGCCCGGCCGACCTCCGCGAGGAACCGGTCCAGCCCCGCCTCAGTGCTCCGGGCGGCCGCGAGCGCCACTCCCATCGCACCGGCGATGCCGAGCGCCGGGGCTCCCCGGATCTCAAGCC
>JAGVUK010000016.1 GCA_019136335.1 Methanomicrobiales archaeon | reverse complement strand
GAGGGTGCGGTGCCGCTCCTCTTGCCCTGCATCAGGAAGGGCGCCGTCGTCGCGCGGCCGAACATGCAGGATGCGCGGGAGCGGGTGTTATCCCGGCTTTCGGGTCTTGCTCGCGAGGGATAAGGGAGCGGCCGGCCCCAATCCTTTTTAAGTGATCACGATCAACATTGTAGGGTAACAGGGGCCGATAGATCAGGGGGAGATTGCTTCCTTGGCATGGAAGAGGCCGCGGGTTCAATTCCCGCTCGGTCCATCTTGTTCTTTTGAACGTGTTTGTGAGTTGCATCTTACCGTACCGCAAGGCGCTTCTATCAACTGTTCCAGCACTTCTCTTGCTCCCGGATAACGAGCGCCTCCGCCCCCAGGGTCGCCTGCTGTCGCGGTCCACTGTTATTCTTCCGGTCTCCTGTCCAGGTGCCGCTCGCGTATATACCGGCATAGAGATGGTGCCGGCTCCCCGGGGAGCAGGCCGACCCGAGGAATAACGAATCCGTTATATAACAGATTCGTTATATAACTGATCTATCAGGTGTCGTACATGCTGCCCGTAGGAAGCCCCGCAACAGGAGATGACTTCGTCGACCGCGAGCGCGAGACCGCGTTCATCCTGAACACCATCAAGAACGACCACGTCATGCTCGTCGCACCCCGGCGGTTCGGCAAGACCTCGATCATGCGAAAGATCGAGAGAGACCTTGCAAGCAAACGCCAGTCGTGTGTATTTCTTGAGGTCGAGAGCGTCAACTCGCCGGGGGAGTTCATCACCGATCTCGTCACGGCGCTCGTCGAGTGCGAGGGAGCGAGTGTCAAGGCCCGGATCTCCTCGGCGCTCGGCAAGGCGTTTGCCCTGGTGCAGGAGAATATCGACGAGATCGAGACCCCGGCCTTCAGGGCAAAACTCCGGGGCCGCCTCCGAGCGGAGTTCTCAGACGACTGGCACGAGAAGGCAAAGAAGGTGGACGAGATCTTTGCAGGGCTCACCGGGCCGGTCTGCATCATCCTCGACGAGTTTCCGGTTGCCATACAGAATATGGAGGAGGCCGAGGCGAGGAAGTTCCTGCTGTGGTTCCGGCGGCTGCGGCAGGTCTCGCCCGGGGTGAGGTTCATCGTCGGGGGCTCGGTCAGCATCGACCATGTCGTCTACCATATCGGCGGAACCCCGGTCATAAACGACTTCCGGAGAGTCACCATCGGCGGATTCGGAGAAGGAGTCGCACTCTCCGTCGTCGAACGTGTCTTCCGGGAGGAAGGGTGGGAGTATTCTCCGGAGATCGGGCGAGCGGTTCTCGACTGCGTGGGCGAGCCCTACATCCCCTACTTCATCATGATCGTCCTCTCCGGCCTGAAGGAAGAGGTGGAGATCTCCGGAGGGGCGCCCTCCCCGGCGCTGGTCGAGAGGGTCTACAACAGGAGGATCCTCGGCAGCGAGGGGCGCCACTACTTTGAGCACTACTCGCGCCGTCTCCAGACGACCTACTCCGGGCAGGAAGCGAAGGCTGCCCGCGCCATCCTGAGCAGGGTGAGTCTCGCGGAGTCCCTGCCCGCGGGTATTGCCTACGAGATCTTTCGGCAGAGCACCGGATCGGAGAGCGAGGATGCGTTTCGAGCGCTGCTGGCACAGCTGAACCACGACTTCTACGTCGCCTCGGAAACTCCCGGCGAGTTGCGGTTCTATTCGAAGATGCTCCGGGACTGGTGGAGGATCTATTATGCCGGCACCTGGTAGGTGTTACCGCTACTTCCCCGCGGCCCAGGACAGGGAAACGCTCGAGCACCTTCTTGTCGGCCGGCAGGAACTCCTGGAGAGTTTGTTCAACGAAGCGGATCGGGCATCCGCGAGCAAAACGCCGCGATTCTTCCTCCTGGTCGGGGGCCGGGGCGCCGGGAAGTCTCACCTGATGAGCCTGCTTTATCGGAGGATACGCGACGAACTCTCCGACCGGATGATCCCCGTACATCTTGCAGGGGAGGAGTACTCGATGTTCAGGGCGTCCGACTTCTTTCTCCGGGTGCTCGCGGGGATGGGGGTCGAGACACGGGACGTGACCGCACTCGAGGACGACCTGCTGGTCCGCGAGGCCGCGGTCGAGAGGATCACCGCATCGGCCGGGGAGAGGCAGGTCGTGGTATTCGTCGAGAACATCCACGAGATATTTGGCCAGATGGACAGGCGCGAAGTCCGGGCGCTGCGGTCGGTCTTCCAGCGGACAGATGATCTCTCGGTCATTGCGTCGGCGCCGTCGCTCTTCCCCGGGGTCCTCGACCACGACGAGCCCTTCTACAACTTCTTCCGGGTCTTTCACCTCCGGGAGCTCGACTGCGCCGAATCAAAAGACCTCATGCGGAGGGTCGCGGAGGTCGACGGCGATACCGCCTTCATCGAGAACTTCGGTGACTACGAGCCCGGTATCGAGGCCCTCTGGCACCTCGTCGGCGGCAACCCGGGGCTGGTGGTCCGGCTGTACGAGATCCTCTCGCAGTGCGGGGCAGGCAAGGTGGCGGAGGCCTTCTTCAGGCTGGCGGACGAGCATCCTCGATACGATCCTCGCCGCAGAGACCCCGCTCACGCCGAAAGACGTCGCAGAGCGCGCCCGGCTGAACCTCGCGACGGTGAACGCGCAGCTCCGGAGGCTGGAGGCCGAGGGCTACGTCGTCTCGCGCCCGATGAAGAAGAGGACAACCTATGAGGCCCGGGATAGGCTTTTCGGGCTATGGCGGGCGATGCGGATGCAGGCCGGCCGTGACCGGGTGTTTGCCCTCATCAGGTTTCTTGAGGCCTGGCATGAGCAGCCGGTGGCCGTTGATACAACGCACCAGGGGGCATCGGGCGTTATGGAAGGCGTTGCCCTGCCGGACCGGGTCGCGGCCAGGAGGCGGGAGGATGCTCTGGCGGCGCTGCAGGAGGCCGGGGAAGAGCCCGACGACCCTGACCGGCTGGCGCGGTCCGTGCACCTCGCGCTCGATCTCGCGCGGGAGGAACTGCTGGCCGGGAACCGGGCAAACGGCCTCTCCCTGATCCGGGCGGCGTATGCACACGCGGGCCGCCTGGACCCGGCAACGGCACGGAGGATGACGGCGGGGTTCCTGAAGCGGCTCGCCGGGGCGGGGGAGGTCTCCGCGGTCAGGAGCGCCGTTCACGAGATCGTTGCAGCCGGGGGCACCGGGTACGAGGGGTTCTTGAAGCCGGTCGCGGATGCCGTGGCGATCGTCGAGGCGAAGGATACGCGACTGTACTATACGAGGCTGCAGCCGGAGGAGCGGGCGATCGTTGCCGGGATCGTCCGGGCGATCACGGGGTCGGAGGAGCTGGGGCCGGGGGTTTAGGGGTTGCTGGTTTGGCTGGGGGCGGGGGGGGCGGGGTTTTCAGTTCCCGCTCGGGCCATGTTTGCTGTTTTGAAATTGTTGTGGGTGGGGCGGTAGTCGTGCTGGTGGAGGTGCTCGGCAAGCCAGAATGCCTGATCCATTTTTGGTACTGAATTACGTGGGACCGTGTCCCGAAATTGATTAAAAACCGTCAGCATGCTCAGCGGGACCGCCGGGGATGGGAGGACTACTCCAGCATCCCGTCCCGCCAGAAGCAGGCCTTGATTGGTTGGGAAGGTCTCCAGGTATTTTGCATCCTTGAGGGGAATGCAGAAGATCGTTTCCGGATTGTTCGGGCTGCCCCACCGACAGCCAGAGGTCGAACGTCTTTGCCAATGTATCGAGAACTCCCATGATGGGTGGATTGATACGGGTTTACTCAGGTTTTCTGAATTTCATCAGATCACCCATGCAGTCGCAAATAATCACTCTTAATACACTTTCTCGCCATCGGATAATTATATGGAGAATTTTCAGCACATCGCCAGTTTTATATGGAATGTGGCAGACGATGTCCTTCGCGACGATTTTAAACGCTCAAAATACCCGGATTTGATCCTCCCGTTCACGGTCCTCGCCCGCATCGACTGTGTGCTCGCGCCGACCAAGGAAAATGTGCTGAAGAAATACACAGAATTAAAAGACGAGATCCAGAACCTCGACAGTGTGCTCAAGCATGAGTCGGGCTATGCCTTTTACAACGTTTCAAAATATGATTTCAGGCGGCTTCTTGACGATCCGGCGAATATCCATAAGAACCTGATCGACTACATCAACGGATTCTCCGAGAACGTCAGGGATATCCTGGACCGGTTCAAGATCCGCAACTCCATCCAGGCGCTGCGCGAGAAAGGGTCGCTCTACCTGCTCATCCAGAAGTTCGCCTCCGATACGGTGAACCTTCACCCCGACCGCGTGAGCAGTCACCAGATGGGTTACATCTTCGAGGAACTCATCCGGAAGTTCAACGAACAGAACAACGAGAATCCCGGTGAGCACTTCACGCCCCGCGAGGTGATCAAACTGATGGTGAACCTCATGCTCGCAGGCGACGCGGATATGCTCGCCCACAACCATATCATCAAGACGGTTCTCGATCCGGCCTGCGGGACCGGGGGGATGCTCTCGGTCACCAAGGAGCACATTGTCTCCGAGATCAACCCGAACGCGGACATCTGGCTCTTCGGGCAGGAGACGAACGACGAGACCTACGCGGTCTGCAAGAGCGATATGCTGATCAAGGGCGACGATCGCGATGCAGACAATATCAAGCCCGACTCCTCGTTCTCAAGAGACGGGCATCAGGGGATGAAGTTCGACTACATGATCTGCAACCCACCCTACGGGAAGTCCTGGAAGAAGGAGGAGGACTTCATCAAGGCCGAGTTTGAGCGCGGAACGGCCGGACGGTTCGAGGCGGGCCTCCCCCGGATCAGCGACGGGCAACTCCTCTTCCTGCAGCATATGCTTGCCAAGCGCAAGGCCCCGGAGGACGGCGGGAGCAGGATCGCGATCGTCATGAATGGCTCGCCGCTCTTCACCGGCGATGCCGGCTCGGGGGAGAGTGAGATCCGGCGCTGGGTTCTGGAGAACGACTGGCTTGAGGCGATCGTGGCGCTGCCGGGCCAGCTCTTCTACAACACCGGGATCAACACCTACATCTGGGTGCTCTCGAACCGGAAGGAGGAGAGGCGGAAGGGGAAGGTGCAGCTCATCGATGCGACCGGGTGCTACGCGAAG
>JAGVUK010000042.1 GCA_019136335.1 Methanomicrobiales archaeon | reverse complement strand
CCCGGTCCCCTCCCCCCGTGACGATACCCCCACGGTCCACTGTATGGGGAGATCCCGGGGAAAGAGCCGGGTTCAGGCTAACTCCTGAACCTCATCTGACCCCTCAGGGAAACCGGCGCCGGCACCATCTCCCCTGGCCCGGCTTCCTACCGGGTATCGCCATGACTGCCCTCGCCCCGGGGAGGGGGCGGGGGAGGAGCGCGAAGCGCGGGCGGGGTAGGGGATGCCGGAGAACGGCGTATGAGTATCCGTCAGTGAGGCTTCAGAGAGGGATATACGGGTACCCGCCTGTAGGGAGGGAAAAGACCCACCCCCCGTGGCGATACCCCCACGGTCCACCGCCCCGGGGGATCCCGGAGAAGAACCGGGTTCTGGCTACCCCTGCACCCCCCCGGGAAACCCTCGCGAGGGCTGTTCCCCGTCCCCTCCCTAAAACAGGCTCGCCTCTGAGTAGACCGTGATCTCGTCCTCGTGGATCTCGAACGGCTTGATCTCGCGGGAGTGGGCCGACCGGCGCATCTTCACGACCTCGAGGGCCAGGTGCACCTCGGTGAGCCCCGGGGAGCGGACGTAGCGCAGGAGGATCACCGTATCCGCCAGGTACTCCGCAAGGCCGTACCTGCTCCCGTTCGGGTCCGTCATCTCGGTCTCGCTCGTCAGTACGAGTGTGCAGTTCTCGTCCCGCATCATCTCGATGAACGAAAACATCTCCTGCCGCCGGACGGACTCGTCCACGAAGAGCCCCTCAAAGAGCGATATCGGGTCGATGATCACCCTTGAGGCTCCGGTGCTCCTGATGAGGGCGGGAAGCTCGCTCTTGATGCTGCTGATCGCGAGGTTGAAGTCGGTCGGGTCCAGCCGGAGAAGGGAGAACCGGTCGCCGAAGACCTCCGTATCCCACCCCTTCTGCGCCATGGTGGCGCGGAGGAGTTCCTCCCGCTCTTCGAGGCTGATGTAGATCACCCGCTCGCCCCGGCTGAGCCCCTCGTACGCGAACTGGAGGGCAAACATCGTCTTCCCGGTCCCGTAGGTGCCGACGATCGCGCAGATGCTCCGCTCGAGCAGCCCCCCCGAGAGCATCTCGTCCAGGCCCACGACCCCGAACTTCACCCGGTCAGCCGTTTATACCACCACCCTGATGTTGCGCACCTCAAACCCCTCCGCCGCGGAGATCTTCACCGCGAACTTCACGAGATCCTTATCCTCGAGACGGGGCATCACGCCCCGGAACCTCTCAAAGTGCATAACCCGCTGCCGGCGCTGTGCGCCGGTCTCCTCCCAGCGGAAGAGGAGTGTGGCGTCGACACAGTCGGCGATCTCAAGTTCCCGCGACCGGTCCAGGATGCCGGAGGTGAGCGGGAGATAGATCGTGATGTTCCGGCGTTTTGCCACCTGCTGCAGGCCGCGCAGGAAGGCGATGAACGCGTGCCACCGCGGACTCCCCGTCAGCGACGGCGCGATCCCGGTCAGCGAGTCCATGACGATCAGGCTGTTGTCCGGGCATCCGCCGAGCACCCGGGCGAGTTCCGCGAGGATGTCGCCGCTCTCCCGGCGCTGCTTCTTCTGCAGGCGCTCGATGGCGCTCCCCTCCCCGTACCAGTCCGGGGGGACGATGCTCGCATCGAAGTAGAGCTCCGAGAGATCGTAAAAGACGATCTCCTCCTTGAGCTGAGTATAGAGATCCGGGTTGAACGAGAGGGCCATCTCCCTGAGGATATCCTCCCGCATCCGGGTGAGCGTCACGTACACGATCCTGTCCGGGAGGAGGTGCTCGCCCGCCTTCCCGCTCCGCTTCAGGATGGCGAGGTGCATGATCGAGGTCTGCACAAACTCGACGTTGCCGGCACCGTGCTCCCCGAGGAGCAGCACCGCCGATCCCGGCGGGACGCCCCCGTCCAGCAGGGGGTCAAGCGAGGTGATGCCCGTCGGCATCCGTAACTGGAGGCGGTCGCGCATGGATACATCCCATATATAAGGCGAACGATTTATATCCTGTGTGGTATCGGTGGAAGTTGCGGCCGGAGACGGCGAAAAAAGCAGATTTATAAGGATGCCGCTCCACACCACCTATTGTTTACGCAGGTCCCCGGGAGGTGCCGATCCGCCCTCCGGGGCCGGGTTTGGAACGACGCAGGTCACGGAGATTATGCAGCAAACAGCGTTCTGTCCTCAGACGAAGACATGTATGGGCGCGCCGCCGGTGGGGATGCCGCGATGACGCCGGGCGCCCCCCGCCCGGCGGCCGAAGAGCCCAGCCCCCGGGAGAGGTCCGGCCTCTCCCGCCTCCTGGACCGGACCTGCTTCTTCCGGAAGGGCGTCGAGATCGCGGGCGATTACGACCCCGCAGTGCACGGCCCTCTCGTGGAAGCGGCACCTCCCCCGGGCTACGAGGAGCTCGACCGCTACTGGATCACCATAGGCCTCTCGCTCGCCGTGATCGCCCGGAACACCGGGACGAACCTCCTTGAACGGCTCTTTGACGACCTCCGCGACGTCCTGATCCTCGACGACCACGACATCGCCGCCGATCGCCGGGTGGTCCTCTCCAGGAAGACGCAGGACCTCTTGACGGAGTACGGCCTCGCCCTTGACGACAGATCGGCCTTCAAGATCCGCTACTACCTCGAGCGCAACTTCCTCGGCTGGTCGCGCATCGACGCGCTGATGAAAGACCCGCAGATCGAGGATATCTCCTGCGACGGCACCAAAATCCCGCTCTTCCTCTACCACCGCAGGCACCAGAACATCAAGACGAACATCCTCTTTGACGAACCGGCCTTAAACTCGCTTGCGATCACCCTTGCCCAGCGTTCGGGCAAACACGTCTCGATCGGGAGCCCGCTTGTGGACGCGACCCTCCCCGACGGTTCACGGCTGCAGCTCACCTTCGGCAGCGAGGTCACCACCCGGGGCACCTCGTTCACGATCCGGAAGTTCCGCGAAGCCCCGTTCACGCCCGTCGAACTGATGGAGTCCCACACCTTCGACGTCGACCAGCTCGTCTACTTCTGGATGGCGATCGAGAACAACAAAAGCCTGCTCTTTGTCGGCGGCACCGCGTCGGGAAAGACCACGTCGCTCAACGCGGTCGCCCTCTTCATCCCGCCGCTCGCAAAGGTCGTCTCCATCGAGGATACCCGTGAGATCACGCTCTACCACGAGAACTGGGTTGCGACCGTCACGCGCGACACGGTCTCGGAGGGGCTCGGCGCCAACATCGGGATGTTCGACCTCCTCAAGGCCGCGATGCGGCAGCGCCCCGAGTACATCCTTGTCGGCGAGGTCCGGGGGAGCGAGGCCCAGACCCTCTTTCAGGCGATGAGCACCGGGCACACGACGTTCTCCACCATGCACGCCGGGGGCGTCGACGCGGCGATCCACCGCCTGGAGAACGAACCGCTCAACGTGCCCCGGAACATGCTCCAGGCGCTCGACATCGTATCCGTCCAGGCGCTCACCCACCGGGGATACGACCGCGTGAGAAGGTGCCGGGAGATCATCGAGCGACCCCGTCACCGGCAGCCTCCAGGTGAACACGGTCTACGAGTACAACCCTGTGCCCGACACCTTCTCCTACTCCGGGCGGTCGCGGATCCTCGGCGAGATCATGGAATACCGCGGCTGGAGCCGGGCCCGGCTCGACGAAGAACTCCAGATCAGGCGTTCCGTCCTTCTTGCGATGCAGGAACAGGGTATCAGGGACTACAGGACGGTCGCCCGGATCGTCCAGGCCTTTGCGATCGAGCCTGACCGGGTGCTCGCCTCCCTCGACGACCTCGGCAGGTTGATCCGGTGATCCTGCCCGCCTGCACACGTATCCGCCGCCTCGTCCGCCGGCTGGTGGAGCGCGACCCCATACGCTACCGGAGCCTCCACGAAGACCTTGTTGCGGCGAACCTCGGGGTCACCCTCGACCGCTACCTCCTCAAAACGTTCCTTGTCTCCGGGCTCTTCGGCGCCTTCTGGGCACTTCTCGCCTTCCTCACGCTGCGGTTTGCAGTTCTCCCGCAGGTGAGCATCAGGGTCTACAACGTATTCGCCATTCGGCTCCCGGCGTTCATGCTGGTGGACCCCGCGGTCGGCGTCCTGCAGGTCGTCGCGAGCGCGGTTGTCTTCATCATCACCGCCTATGCGGGCTCCGTCTTCTTCCTGCAGTATCCGTCCCTCGTCAAGAAGAACCGGGAGACCCGGATCAACCTGCTGCTCCACCACGCCGTCGCCTACATGTATGCCATGCGCCAGGGCGGTGCGGAGATGATGGCGGTCTTCCGGGCGATCAGCGGGAACTCAGGCGTTTACGGCGAAGCGGCCCACGAGTTCCGGCGCGTCGTCCGCGACACCGACTACTTCGGCTACGACCAGATCACGGCGCTCCGGCACCTGCAGGAGACGACCCCGTCGGAGAAACTGCGTGATTTCATCCAGGACCTCATCTCCGTGGTCGAGAGCGGGGGAGACATGCTCGCCTTCCTTGATGCCCGGGTCCGCACCTACCAGGAGGAGGCCCGGTTCGAGCAGAAGACCTTCCTCTCCACGCTCCAGCTCGTAGCCGAAGCCTACGTGACGCTCTTTGTCGCCGGCCCGCTCTTCATCATCATCGTCATGGTGGTCATGGGGTTTATGGGCAGCGCGCCCATCCTGCAGCTCTCGGTCATCATCTACCTCCTGGTCCCGGTCGGGTCGCTCTTCTTCATCCTCTTTCTTGACGCGATCTCGATCAAGACCGAGGGGATCGAGCGGTATACCGAGGCGCGCTGGCTCACCGAGTTCGACGACGTCCGGGTCGAAGAGCGGGCCGGCGACGAACCGCTGGTCCGGCAGCTGCAGTACTACGACCGCGTCCGCAACCTCCGCGCCTTCCTGCGCAACCCCCTCCGGGCGTTCCTCGTCGAACCGAACCGGACGTTCTACGTGACGGTGCCGGTCGCGCTCGCGTACGTCCTCCTCGCCTTCCTCGCGACCCCGGCCTACACCGACGTCGAGGTCCTGATCGACATCCTCGACGACCACCTGGTTGTTGCGCTGCTTATCGTCCTCGTCCCGTTCGGCATCTTCCACTGGTCCTGGCAGAAGACGGTGATGGGGCTTGAGGCGGCCATCCCCGAGTTCCTCAACCGCCTCTCCGGGATAAACCAGGTGGGCCTGACCCTCGCGCAGGCGATCACGATCGTCGTAAGGGCGGACCTCGGGGTGCTGACCTACGAGATCAAGAAGATCAAGCGCGACATCGATTGGGGCGCGAGCGTCCAGGACGCGCTTGTCCGGTTCGAGGAGCGGATACGCACCCCCACCATCGCCCGGGCGGTCACCCTGATCACGACGGCGAGCCGGATGACCGGGGGTATCGGCGACGTCCTGAACATCGCTGCCCGCGACGCCGCGATGTCGGAGACCCTCAAGCGCGAGAGGCGGGGAGAGATGTTCATCTACGTCACCATCGTCTACCTGGTCTTCATCGTCTTCCTCTTCGTCGTGGCCGTCATCGACGCCCAGTTCCTCTCCGCGCTCGCAGGGGTCGACGCCCTTGCTACCGGCAGCATGCCCGGCGGGCTGTCGTTCGGGAATACCCCCGTCGCGACGTTCGAGCGCCTCCTCTTCCACGCGTGCCTCATCCAGGCGCTCTTCTCGGGCCTGATCGCCGGGGAGATGGGGGAGGGGTCGCTCCGGGCGGGGGTCAAACACGCCGCCGTGATGATATTCATCGCGTTCGTGGCCTTCACCGTCTTCCTGTAGTGCATCGATTCCGGATGAACAGACCATACCCGGCCTTCGCCCCATCCCCCCAGAGCGCCCCTCCCCGGCACCCCCGCCCCGCTCCACCCGCGCTTCACCCCGGCGGAATACCCATACGCTTCTCCGTCCCCCCCGCCCCGCCCGGCCTTCGGCCTCCTCCCCCGCCCCCTCCCGGGGGCGAGGGCAGTGTTTCCGATACCCGGTGGGAAGCCGCGCCCGGGAGCGGCCCTCACGCCGGTTTCCCGGAAGGGGGGAGGCGGGGTGCAGGGGTAGCCCGGCCCCCGGGATATGGTGGCCCGGTCCCGCCGTGCCGTGAGTTTCGCGATAGAATTTTATATCCTCCGCCCCCCAACACTCTCCTGGTGAGACAAGATGTGTACAGTTGGCGGACCTGTCGATATCGAGTTTGACGAGCGGGTGAAGGGCAAGAGTTACCGCTGCAAAGAGTGCGGCGAGCGGTTTAAGGGCATCGGAAAGCGGC
>JAGVUK010000050.1 GCA_019136335.1 Methanomicrobiales archaeon | reverse complement strand
TTTGTAAAGTTTTATTACGTTAAATAAAGTGTACTTGTACACATGCTATCGAGGCAACTATCACTCTTTGTTGGACTTATCATGCTCTCGCTCCTCCTCGTAGGGGCAGCGAGCGCATCGTACCCGATGTTTCATTACGACCCGCAGCGGACCGGCTACGTTCCCGGAGAGGGGCCGCAGACGAACGCCACACTCTGGGTGGCGGAGACAGCCGAATTTGCCGAAGGTTCGCCGGCGGTGCATAACGGAAAGGTCTTCGTCCCGACCTGGCCGGATATGAATTTCGATGAAACCAACCCGATGGGGCTTGTCTGCCACGACGCCGCCACCGGGGTAGAACTCTGGACGAACGAGCTCGGCGGCGCCGGCGTCGGTTCGGTCTCGGGCGTCGCTGTCACTGACGGTCGGGTCTACCTCGGCGGGACCGACGGGCGGCTCTACTGCGTCGATGAAGAGACGGGGGAGACGCTCTGGGCGAGCGACCGGATCGATGCCACCGGCTATTTCGGGCTCTCGTCCTCGCCCCTCGTCTACGAAGGGACGATCTACGCCCTCTCGGCTTCGGACGGCATGCTGCACGCCCTCAACCTCGATGGCACCGTGGCATGGACCTTTGAGACAGGTAACGGTGTGCTGTCCTTCACCTCTCCCACGGGCTACGACGGAAAGATCTACTGCGCAGGGAACAGGAGCCAGATCTTCTGCATCGATCCGGCAACCCGGAGCGCCGTCTGGACCTTCTACCAGGGCGGGTCGGTGAAGTCCTCGCCGGTCGTCGGCGGGGACGGGACCGTCTACTTCACCACCAACTCACGGTGCTACGCCCTCGACGGCACCACAGGCACGGAACGCTGGAACAGTTCCGTCACCGGGACGGCGGCGACCCCCGCCCTTGCCGACGGGCATATCTATGCAGGGGCCTATGATGGCCTCCACTGCCTTGATGCGTCGACCGGCGAGGAGCAATGGCACTTCCCGGCAAAAGAAGTAAACGTTGCACCGGTCGTGGCCGGAAACCTCGTCTACGCCGCGACCAACGAGGAGACCGGCACCCTGTATGCGGTGAACGCCGGGACCGGCGAAGAGGTCTGGTCATACACCCTTAAGGCCGCAGGTGACGGCACGTTTGCCGCGTTCTTTGCCTCCTCGCCCGCAGTATCGGACGGCGTCCTCTACATCGGCGCCGAGAATAACCGCTTCTACGCCTTCGGGGAAGGAGAGGTATCGGGACCTGCGTTTACCGGATGGAGCGGATCAGTGAGGCTCACAGACGGCCAGACCTTCACGGTCACCCCGTTCAACAACGAGAGCGTCACCTACACGATCAACCGGACCTCGGCGCTCGGGGCGCTCGATGCCGCCGCAACGAAAGGTGGGTTTGACTACACCGTCCAGGAGACCGCCTGGGGCGCGTTCCTCTACTCCATCGGCGGTATCGCCTACAACGAGTCCTCCTGGGACTCCTGGCTCTACGCGATCAATGGTGAGACCGCCGATGTCGGGGCGGCCGACTACCACCTCAAGGACGGGGACGTCGTCACCTACTGGTACGGTCCCTGGGGATCGACCCCTGAGACTGCCGTTGCGGTGGTCACCATCACCGTCGCCATCCCGGCACCGCCCGCCCCGGTGCCCGCGCTATGGAACGGGACCGTGACCCTGACAAAAGGAGAGACCTTCCCGTTCGTCCCCTCGAATAACAGGAGCGCCACCTACACGGTCAACCGCACAACCGACCTCGGTGCTCTCGCGCTTGCGGCACAGGCCGGCGGCTTCACCTTCAACGCCTCCGATGCCTGGTATACCTCCTTTGGGTCATTCCTGCTCGAAGATATCGCCGGCATCGCAAACGAGGACTGGACGCAGGAGAACGCGCGGTCATGGTCGATCTTCATCGACGGTGCGGCGGCACCCGCAGGGCTCGGGGCAAACACCCTCGCAGACGGCGACCGGCTCGCCTTCTACTACTGCCCCTCAGACCCCGTCACCTGGGCGCCGCTCATCGACCAGGCCGGGTATGTCGTCACCATCGACGTCACCGTCCGTGACTTCGCATGGGAAGGATCGGTCAGCCTGACGGACGGCCGGACGTTCACGGTCACCCCGTTCAACAACGAAAGCGTCGTCTACACCTTCAACCGGACCTCCGCTCTCGGGGCGCTCGATGCCGCTGCCACCGCAGGGAAATTCACCTACACCGTCCAGGAGACCGCCTGGGGCGCGTTCCTCTACTCCATCGGTGGTATCCCCTACAACGAGACCTCCTGGGATTCGTGGCTCTACAGCGTCAACGGTGAGACCGCCGAGGTTGGGGCAGCAGACTGCCAGCTCGCCGACGGCGACGTCGTCACCTACTGGTACGGTCCCTGGGGATCGAGCCCTGAGACTGCCCGTGCGGTGGTCATCATCACCGTCGCCATCCCGACACCTGGCGGCGACGGCAGTGGCGGGGGCGGCGGCGATTCCCCATCCTCCTGGATCACCGCCACCCTCAATCCCGGGACGTTCACCCTCACCGCAGACAACAGCAAAAAAACCTATGATATCAACCGGCAGACGGCGCTCGGGGCGCTATTACCAGCAGTACGGATCGCTCTTTATCGACTCCGTCAAGGGAAGAAAGAACGAAGGAGCAAAGGGCTGGATGTACCAGGTGAACGGCGAAAGCCCCGGCGTCGGCGCCAATACGTACACGGTCAAGGACGGTGATAACGTCGTCTTCTTCTGGAGCGAGAGTATGAGTTCGACCCCGGCGACCTCGCCGGACGTCGTCTCCATCAGGGTCGTGATCCCGACATCTTCCGGCGGTTCCGGATCTGATTCTTCAGGCGGAGGGGGTTCCGGTTCAACGCTCTCCCCCGCCGCCGGAGGGCAACCGGACGGCGGTGAGCAGGGTTCCGCGTCGTTCCACTTCGGACTGCCGGCCGGGGTCGCCGTCGAGCTCGGGGAATGGGGCCAGGCCTTCTCGGTCAACACAACCGGGGATGCAGTCACCGTATCAGGAAACACCCTTACAATCAACCAGGGCGGCCTTGTGCTGACCATCGCCGCGAAGAACATCGACGAGAAAGACGGC
>JAGVUK010000249.1 GCA_019136335.1 Methanomicrobiales archaeon | reverse complement strand
CAGCCTCATCAGGATGGTCCTCGATGACAACCCCTTCGAGTGCGCCGGGTATACGACCAAAGCCGGCCAGACCGTCGCCCCGGTCGTCCGGAACCGCGAGCACTACACCGGCAAGGTGAACTTCATCGACGAGCAGACCGGCAAACGGGTCGGGACCGTCTCGCTCCAGTCCCCCTCGATCGCCGCGTTCAACGCGAACATCGCGGAGGTCATGGCGAACACCGCCCTTGCGACCGCGATGGGCGGGCGAGTCCTACTACGCGCAGCTCAAGTGCCACGACCCCTCGGGCGACGACTACTACGTCACCTTCACCCGAAAGACCGTCCGGATATCGTCCTACCAGGACGATGCAATCAGGACCGCCGTCGAGGACTGGGCCGACGCCGTCCCGGAGCTGAGGTAAGAGGGGGGATAACCCCCACTTTCACTTTCACTTTCACCCCGCGCACGGCTCCCCGTTAATAACTACCTCAGCTCCAGACTGGAGTATGACACATTCATCCCTTCTCCGCCACGACCAGACCCTCTTCCGCGACCCCGAGGCCTTTGAGCCCACATTCGTCCCCGACCACCTCCACCACCGCGACGCCCAGGTCCGGGAGCTCGCCTTCCTCATCCAGCCCGCCCTCCGGGGCGGAAGCCCGATGAACGCCGTCCTCCGCGGCCCCCCGGGGACCGGGAAGACCACCACCGTCCGCCGGATCTTTCGTGAACTCAAAGAGAGCACCAAAAAGGTCGTCCCGGCCTACGTCAACTGCCGGCAGGACCACACCCTGCTCGCGGTCTACCGGAGCATCTCAAGGCACCTCTTCGGCTACGCACCCCCCTCACGGCACCTCGGCGATATCAGGGAGGGCATCGCCGCCCGGCTCGGGGAGAAGAACGCAAGCCTCCTGGTCTGCCTCGACGACGCAAACTACCTCATCCCGGCGGGCACCTACAACATCCTCCTCTACCAGCTCCTCCGGCTCTACGAGAAGTGGGACGTCCGGGGTGCCGGGGTCTTTGCGGTCACAAGCGATCTTGCGACGAACCTCTACGCCGAGGCCGATGGGCCGGTACGGTCGATCTTTCGCCCGACCGAGGTCAACTTCCCGCCCTACGGGAAGACCGAGATCCGCGAGATCCTCGGCGACCGCATCCGGCAGGGGCTCTACCCCGGGGTGGTGCCGGCGCCGGTCCTCGACCTTGTCGCGGAGATGACCGCCGGCGAGCAGGACATCCGGGTCGGGATCGCCCTCCTCCGGCAGGCGTGCCTCCGGGCCGAGGGGGACGGCCGCCGCCGGGTCACCCGGAAGGACGTCATGGGTGTGGTCGCCGGGGTCAGGTCACCGGCGCTTGCCGCCCGGACCGCCGCGCTCTCCCCCGGCGAGCGCACACTCCTCTACCAGATCGCGGAACAGTCGCTGTCCGGGGGCGAGATGATGGCGGGGGCGGTCTTTGAGGAGGTGCAGGACTACCTCGCCGTCGGGAGGACGACCTACCATACCCGGTTACGAAGGCTCGCCGATGCCGGGATCGTCGACCTCCTCCAGACCGGGAAGGGGTACGAGGTCCTCCTCCGCTACGCTCCCGACGAGGTCTTTGCGGCGTGTGCCCGGGGCGGGACTCCGTCCCCGGGATGATCCGGCGAAAAGGCTGAACAGGTCGGCACTCCCAATCCTGCCGGCAATTCACGATCCCGGCCTGCTTCCTCCGAATTCTCTTTTTTGATAAAGAAACGTTTATATGGGGTCTGCTGCCCAATTCAGGGCCTGTGAGTTATTCTTTTAACCAGGGGAGCCTGAGAATGATGTATGCGCCGGGCATCTTCCCGGTGCGAGGTAACGACCATGCAACACGACAGAAGAACCCCCGATGGGGGAGGACCCGGGGGCGGCGGCCGCAGCCCGGACCCGACGGCAGAGCCTCTCGGGGAGAACCGGGCCGCCGGTGGTAAAGCCAGATTGATAGCATCACACGATGAGGAAACAGAATGCAGCACAGAGACAGGATAGACGGCAGCCCACGGGATGAAACGTACGCCAATATCGATTCACACGGGACTGCCGATAACACTTCTTCTTCCAGGGCAATAAGCGCAGCTACCGGGGAGCGACGCGCCGGTGTCGTCCCGCTCTACCTGATTCCCCAGGCGGTCGCAGACGAGATCCGGCGGCACGGCCGGGCCGTGCGGGAGATCCACGTCTGCCGGACGCGGAACCACCACTACACCGTCACCGTCGAGCGGGGGCGGCCATGACCCCGGAACCGGGCACCCTCGCCTGCACGGCGGCAGGCGGGCTCATCGTCCACGTCGAGGCGGAGAGGTGCCGGATCGCGCCGGACGACACAAGGGCGCTTGTCTTTTCGGGCAGGCCGGCCCCGGTCGTCCGGGAGCGGGTGCGGCGGACGAACGGCACCGTCACGGGAGAAGTGACGATCGAGGGGCACGCGGCGCTGAACCCCGCGGGCCGGGCGGTGGTGATCCGGACCCGGGAGGGCGCCTGGATCGTCCCGTTCGCCTCCTTCCGGCGCGTCGCGAGCGGGGAGGCGGCGAGCGCCCCCCTCCTTCCCCTCGCCCCGGAGGTAGGGCTATGAGCGGGGAGATCCGCCGGGCGGTGGAACTCCTCGCCGCCCCCGGCAGCGTGGTCGAGGTCCGGGCGCTCGCTGACGGCGTAACCCACTCGGGCTACTTCGACGACCATAAGGCGCTTGTTCAAGCCGTCGAGCCCCTCGATGCCGATCCGGCGGTCGCCGGGATCTACGTCACCCTGAACGCCCCGAACCCGGCGCTCCTTGCCCGGCGGGCAAATCGGATCAAGATGCGTCTATCGCGGAAAGATGCGACGACCGCCGACGCCGACATCACCCGCCGGCGCTGGTTCCCAATCGACATCGACCCGGTCCGGCCGGGCGGGGTCTCATCGACCGACGAAGAGCACGACGCGGCCATCGCTGCCACAGAGAGGATCGCAGCATACCTCGCCGAG
>JAGVUK010000285.1 GCA_019136335.1 Methanomicrobiales archaeon | reverse complement strand
CCGCGGCCGGTGCTCTCTCCGCCTGAAAAAAGTATTGTTCCCGGATTACTTCTGCCGGGGCCGCGTCTCGACCCGCTCGGTCGTGATGACCTCCGGCGGCGGAGCCTCCTGCCGCTTCACGGCCTCCGCCTCCTCCCTGCTCGGGGGTGTCATGGCCCGGGCCGGCTGGATCAGGTCAAAGTCCGCTTCCCGGGGCCAGTTGTCCTTATCAAAGCCCGATCTTTCGTCCAGCCGCTGCTTGTCGATGTTCACCACAAAGGCGTCGTCCCCGGGCCGGTAGATCACGGCCTCGGTGGGGATGGCAAACCGCTTTGCCCCCACGCCGAGCATGCCCCCGTACTTGAGCACCAGGTACTTCACCCGGCCCTCGGGGAAGGAGATCTGCATAGGACGTCGTCTGCCGACATGAACCACTCTTCCCCGGTCGTCCGCGTCCTGCGCTCGAGAACCACCTCTGAACGTTCCTGCATCTTCTTCACCTCCATCGCCCCCGATTCAGGGGGATACGCCTCCTGAAGCGGGGGTGCACTGAGTGCCGGGCACCCTTAAAATGGTTTTGCACCGGGAGGTCCGGGACACCCTGCCGGACCGGCACCCCGGGAGCCGCGGAGACGCGCTGTCGGGGAAAACCAGGCCACCTTATGCGTCTTTTCGGCCAGAGAAGCCGTGATCCGGCTCAGGTTTAAATAGATGTAGTTATGTACTGCATGCGTCAATCCCCTCTTTATGGAGTCCACGATCAGACTCGATCTCACCAGGATCCTGGAGGCGACGGGCGAGTTGCAGCACTTTCTCGACCTGGGCACCGCCCGCTTGCGGGTGGCGGGGCCATTATCGCAGGAAGCGTCCGAGGCGTTGATCTTTGCGATGGCCGACGAGCTTGAGGATCATCTCCGGACGATGCGTGACCGGCAGGGAACCGCCACCATCCGCGACATCCGCACCTGGACCCGGGCCTGGATAGGCGAGCAGGAGGCGGCATTCCTGGAAACGCCTCCGGGAAACGGGGATCGGGGGTAAACGTCTCGGGTGAGTAAGGGGGCGCACGGCGTACCTCCGGGGTCAACCCGGGCGGCGCGCTGCCTACCTTCAGCAACGATATGCGGCCGGCGACAGACCGTCAGGTATGAGACTCCGCCGACGATCTCCGGCCCGCGCAGAAGACCGGCTACATGGTGGAGATGGACGAGACCCGGTGGATCGGAGCCGGGAAGGAACCTTCCCGGCCGGTAACCTCCCGCGCCTGAGAGCGGGGGCCTGCCGGGGCTATCCCCCTTCCCCCCGGATGCGGGACGGTCGCGATGGGTGCCGGCCCTTGACCCCGCGATCTGAAAACTTATCACCGCCTACTACCCATGCGGCCCCGATGCCTCACTTCGACCTCTTCTTCAAGACCGAAGCGTTGCGGCGGAGGCTTGAGCCGCATCTTGGGCTCATCCCGCCGTTCTTCCGGTTCACCGTCCGGACCGGGACGCCGGAGGTTCGCTACTTCGACCAGAAAGACCCGATGTGGAAGGGGTTCCCCTTCCCGGTCCCGGCAAAGACCGTCTACGTCTTTGACGACGCGATACCCGCGAGGGCGCTCGGGGGCGGGATGGACATGCGGGCGAGCATCCGGGTCACGCGCGAGGACACGGATGACGAGGCGCTCGTCCTCCGCATCTGGCACGAGATCCTGCATGCGATCGGGCAACCGGCAGACGATATGGCCCGGCGGGCGGCCGAGTGGCAGAGCGTCTCCGATCGGCTCGTGTGGGCGGCCTGGCAGTCGCTCTCCCGGCCGGTTGACGTGCCGTTCTGGCACCGGAAGTTCTACGCGTGGCTGACGGAGCGGGCGGCGAGCGGGGCGGGGGGAAGGTAGAACCGTGGCCCCCGCCCGGCGTCCCCCTCAAGGCCAGGACGCGGCCCCTGCTGCTATCGGGGCTCCGCCTGCCGGCAAATCTATCTGCGGGCAAAACCAACCTGAAAAAAATGAGATCTCTCACGATTTCATTCACTGTCATGCTCGTTCTCGGCCTGTCGTTGATCTCGGCCGGTTGCATGCAGAGCGAGTCCGGTGCAGCCGTCCTGACTGTACCACAGGCACACTACACCTCGAACGAGACGCTCGTCGCCTTCGTCGAGAGCGCGGTTGCCTATGTGAAAGAGAATGGCAAGGAGGCCGCTCTTGCCGAGTTCAACGACCCGAATGGATCGTTTGTCCGGGGCGAACTCTATATCTACGCGTATGACTTCAATGGCACCACCCTCGCCCACCCGGTCAACCCGGAAAAGGTCGGCGTCAACCGCCTGAATGAGACCGAGGGGGATGTGGGGACGTTCCTCCGGGAGATGAACGATGCTGTCAGGAACGGGGACGGTTTCGGCCGGATTGCATACATCAACCCCACGCGTGACCGGATGCTTGAGTCGAAACTGGCGTACGGGGTGCAGGTGGACGAGGAATGGTGGCTGGGGTCCGGGATCTACACGGGGCCTGCCGATCTGCCCGCGGCAGCAATCCCGGCGGTCCGATCCAATTACCCTGCGATGGTCGGAGTCTGGAGAGCGGACAATGGAGCCATGTACTTCCTGAACGACACGATCGATGAGGTGTCCGCCGGAGAGAACATGTGGGTGGTCAACGCGCAGAGCGATCGGGTCATCAGCGGGTTCAAGGTGTTCTCCCTGCCGGACGGAACGGTAGAGAACCAGACGTTTGTAGGCATATTCAACCCGGACAGAGAGACCATATCGTTTATCGACCAGCCGGGAGGATGGGCGACGGGATCCCTGGCCGGCCAGGACACTCTCTTCATCGCCTGGACGAACCCGGGCGATGATACGGTAACGATGGCGGGGGTCCTGACCCTGCACCGGGACAATACCGTATAACATCCTCTTTTTTCCCGATACATCCCCGGCACCGGGATCTTCGAAGCCGCCCTGAGGACACATCGTTCGGCTGTTCCCGCATGGTCCCCAACGAGACGGCGGCCACTCCCTTCCGTTTGCCCGGGTTCTCCTGGAGGATTGAAACGGCGTCCCGATTCTGCGCAGGCGGTCTTCTCCTGCTCCTTTACGGTATCGAACGAATTGCCCTATCAGGCCCCTAAATTCCCGTAATGTCCTATTCCACTGTTTTCTCTGGATATTTCTCGTAACCCGACGCGATGCATTCCGAAATCCTCAAACCACGAGAGGAAAACCTACATGAATTTCCGGATGACCCTTGAGATCCTGATTATCCTGCTGTACCTCGCAGCGATGCTTGCCATCGGCTTCATCGTCCAGCGCCGTAGCGGCGTCGAGACCTCGAAGGGGTACCTGGTCGCCAACAGAAACGTCGGTCCCTTGCTCATCGGTGGGACGCTGTTTGCCACGTTCTGGGGCGGCGGCACGCTTCCTGGGGACGCCGGGGAGAGGCCGATCATCTGGTGAGGAAACCCCTTTTTTTATAGATAATCCCGGAGAAATTATGATCGATGAAACTGCCGCACGGGAATCGATTCGGGAGGAGTAGGGAGGCAGAGGTCCCGGTGATGTCACCGGACGAGTTCTCACAAAAGCTTGCATATTCCCGGACCGAGGCGGAGAAGATCCTCAACGCGGCAGAGGACGACCTCGCAACCCTTACCGGGATGAAGTGGAGTCTTCGTTATACGTCGCCCATCCTTGGGGCGGCGGTCCTGATCAACCTGGGGCTCCTGCTCGCATATACCGGGGAATATTATCTCTACTGGATCATGGCGTCCTTCATATTCCTGATGATCAATCCCTTCCTCCTCCTGCTCCCGACCGATACGGGCGATCTGAAGTCCTATGTCAGGTATTTTATCGATCTCAAGAACCGCGAGAGAAAGAGCATCGAGGAGATCCTCTCATGGGAGCGTCTTGAGAAGACCGCCGCCGTCCCTGCCGATGCGATAGAGGTACTCAGGCGGCTCACACAGCAGAGGAACGCTCTCTATGAACTCAGCTGGAACCTGTTCTTCATCAACTGTCAGCCGCTCGCGCCGGGCTTTCTCGTGCTCTTCGTGCTCTCCTCGGTCTTTGCGCTTGCAGGCTGGATCACGAACGGTCAATTCGAGTCGTACTCCGCCGTGATCGTCATCATCCAGTCCGCCGCAATCATCGTCTTCTATGGTGCGATCGTGTATGTGCAGCCGTATTCGCGTGGTTTCTTTGCAGGGATACTCGGTATGCAGTCCCGGTTCAAAGAACGGTATAACGAGGCCTGGAGCCAGGGGCTAAAGTATGCGCTCACCGTTGCCGTCGTGACAACCGCTGCCGGCATCATCTCCATCGCGGGGATCGTTCTCCCCGGGGTGACGTACAACAGTTTCACCTCCGCTGAAGCCGATATCGAGCTCGGGGCCGGCATGTTTGCCTTCATCTTTCTGACGCAGATGATCGCTGTGCGGCACCTCCAGGGAGGTTACAGCCGCACACTCGTCTACTCGCTCTTATCGTCCAGGATCGAGACGATCCGCGAGGAGGTGCTTTTGGCCATCGCAGACCTCGCCCTGGCGTCGCCCCGCGACGCCGTGACCCCCCGGATGGCAGAAGACCTCAAGAGGATAACCCTTGATCTGACCCGGTACCGGGCGCTCAAGATCGACTACGCGTCGCTATTCGGCTATTTCCCCGTCTGTATGGTGACACCGGACGTCGGTGCCATAATGCATGTTGCCGAGACAGCGGATGGTGGCCGCGGAAGGACCCGTGCCGGCGAGGCGGCAGCGTAATCCCCGGACCCACATGTGGGGTCTGAATGTCGCCTGTCCCCATGTTCGAAGTCTCCCGGGCAAACTACCGGCGGACACAGTATCCGGCTGCCGTGAGAATAGTGATGAAGGCATCATCCCATTCTGTGCCGCAGAGCCCGTCCAGCGTCGGTTGCACCCGTTCCCAGAGCCGGCCGAGTTCGTCGGTGTCCGGAATGAGCGCCCTCTGGTACGTCACACGTCCCGCCAGCTTCCCCTGCGAATCGAGGATGAGCAGGCGGCAGCAGTATTCGCGGCAGAGGTCGGGGCGTGTCAGGTGGACCGTGCACCACGCCTTTTCCGTCTCCCCGTCAAATCTCAGAAAGGGGCAGGCGTTCGGCAGTCCCCCGATGCTGCTCCTGTCCTCAAAGAGGGCGATCTTGTCCGGATCGACCCGCACCTCTTCTGCATCCCCGGTATAGTGGTTGTGCACGACAAACGTGTAGTCGCCACGCTCTTCGATAAACCTGTGGACGTCCCGCATGTGGGTGCAGCACCTGCCGCACTGACAGCACTTACCTGCGATAGTGCTCCCCTCCCCGGGCACCGGACAGCTGGCGTACTGGCATGCTCATCATCCGGTATTCTTCACCGCAATAGTATTATAATACCTGCCGGAGAGCTGCCCGGGCATTGACAAGCCGCCGGGTTCCGGCCACCGGCACGTCGATGCCGGTCACAGCGCGGGGGAGCCGTGACCGGCCGAAAGGAGGGGCACGAGCCTCAACGCAGAGCGAGGGGGCGGCGGCGTCCGGCTCCGGTGGTGGCGTCAGGTCCGCCTTGAGCGTGGCTTCGGGCACGACCGTCGGCGCCGTCGCCGTGATCCCGGCGCTCACGCCGGTTCGTGCCGCTGGAGGAAGTCGCGGATCTTTCTCGACTCAATCCACCCGAGATCCAGCTGCCGTATGATATCGTTGATCCGGTCGACCTGGTCGCGAATGATATCCATCTCCTTCCCGCCCTCGGAGAGCTCCACCATGCCGAGGATCACCTGCAGGGGCTGGCGGACATGATCCCCGAGGATCGCGAACTGCTCGATGTTCTGCTGGATCTGCTCGTAGGCCTGCCGCCGCAGAGTATCCTCTTTCACCTGTGCGGTGATATCCTGGACGAGCACGACGTAGCCGCCCGGAGACGCCTCGTCCGCCTGCCGTATCTTCGTGATGAGCGTGTCCAGGTACCGGGTCCCTGAACGCGACGTGGCGTAGAGGTTTTGCCGTTTCACCAGTTCGAAATCGAACTCCGACGTGTAGTGAACAGTCTCGCCGCCCCTGAGCCGGGCCAGCTCCGGTTTAGGGATGTTGGGGTCCAGAAACAGATTGAAACCCACAAGTCCGTCCCGGTCGAGGACGCCGAATATCCGGAGGGCGGCGGGGTTGACGTCGATGAGGATTCCTGCCGCGTTGTAATACTCGATCCCGATGGAAGACTCGTTAAATATGCTCCGGAACCGCTCTTCGCTCTCTCGCAGGGCCTCTTCCATCTGTTTTCGCTCCGTGACGTCCCGGGCGATGCCTTCGATGGCGATGAGCAGCCCCTTCTCGTCGCGGACGGGGACGTTCTGCGATTCCACCCAGATTACCTTCCTGTCTTTTCGGAGCCATCTGAGCATGAGTGGCCTGTCCGGAGCAAACTCCCCTTGAAAAACCGCTTCCAGGAGCGGCAGATCATCGGGATAGACGAAACGTAATACGATCTCGGGATCCGCATAGACCTCTTCAGGGGTATAGCCGGCGATCCGCGTAACGGCCGGGCTGATGTAGGAGAAACGGCGAACCGGTTCAAGCTCGATCCGATAGACGATGTCGCGGGCGCTGCGCAGCATGAGGTTCAGCGTATCCGTGCCCGACCGGCACTCCTCTTCTGCCCGCACCCTGCCGGTGGCGTCGACCGCCGTGCCAGAGATGCCGACGATCCTTCCATCGGCATCCCGGAGTGGTTTCAGCGTCATATCCAGGACATGCCGCGTGCCGCCGAGGGTGACCGTCACCTCCTCCTGCAGCACCTCCCCGGTCTCCAGCACCCGGCGCTTGAGCGAGGTCAGCCTGTCGGCGTCCTCGGGCCCGAAGAGATCGGCATCGGTCCTGCCGACCACCTCCGTATCGGGGAGTCCGGACTTCCGGTTGTATGACCAGATGTAGCGCAGGTTCTGATCCTGGACAAAGACGACGACCGGGGAATGGTCGAGGCCGGCCCGAAAGAACCGGGCAGTCGTATCGCCGGAGGTGTCGTGGAAACGGAGGATCCTGTATCCGGTCCCTGCATACGTCGTATTCCGGTCGTAGGCGAGAGAGAACCAGTGAAGGTCCCCGGTGCGGTCCCGGACCCGTATCGGCGCCCGATGGATGCTCCTGTCGTTCTGCAGGTCTATAGCGACCTCCTGCAGGGATGCCGTATCCGGCGACAGCGGTGCCACGTGCCTGCGTATGAAGTCTGAAGCGCTCGCCCCTCTCTCCTCCTCAGGGGTCACGTCCAGGAGTTCTGAAAGCGCCCTGTTGAGCCAGACCACCGTCCGGCCCCCATCAAACACGAGGATGCCCCCGGCTTCTCCGTCAAGGGCATTGAATAGACGCTGTTCTTCGATCTGCTGCACGGAAGTCATTGTTCCCTGATCACACGAGTTGTATTGCTCTCCGTTCCCGCCCCCGACCGACTGCCTCTGGCGGGGACTCCCTCCCCGATCATGCCACGACTTCCTTGAGCGTGAACCGGAACGCAGCGCCCGCTTCCGTGGTGCCGGCCACCCGGTCCTCGACCCAGATGCGCCCGCCGTAACGCTCCAGGAGCGTGCGGCAGATGTAGAGGCCGAGCCCCTCCCCCCGTACCCTGGTTCGCCCTCGTTCGAACCGATGGAAGATCGACTCCTTCAGTTCGTCGGGAACGCCGGGGCCTGTGTCGGCTACGGTGACGACGATGCTGCCGTCGAGCGTCTCGACCGAGATGGTAACAACGACGCCGGGGCCGCCGAACTTGACGGCATTCCCGATGAGGTTGTGGAAGACTTCGGCAAGGAGGTCGTCCGCCCAGACCATGCGAGAAAACCCCTCGTACCGGATCTCGGCTTCGGGGAAGTCCTTTTGTTCGCTGACGATCACGCCGTGAAGGTCGATCGGCTTCAACGGCGCATGTTCCTGATGAATTTTGCGGATCATTGCAACATTCGCCAGGATCTCCGTGCTTTTATCGATGCTCCCTTTCATCTTCCGGACATACGTTTTGGGCTCTCCTTTCAGGATCTGCATCAGCAGGTCGGTATACAGGGTGGCGACGCAGTTGATGTTCCTGATGTCGTGCGTGAGGATGTCCAGGTACAGGTTCGCCTCGTGGTTCGCGACCTCGAGATCGTGGAGGAGCCGGGCCCGTTCTTCCTCGGCCCGCTTGCGGTCGGTGATATCCTGCGCGAACTCGATGAGACCAACAAGCTCTCCCGTCTCGCCGGTGACGGGATACCCCCGGAGGAAGAAGACCCTCCCGTCGGGTGCGGCGATCTCGGTCTCCTGGGGCTGTCTGGTCTCCCGGGCAAGAACAACCGGGCATATATCGCAGACGCCTGTGCGGTTGTGCCATATCTCGTAGCATCGATGCCCGATCAGGTCCTCCGGTTCCCTGCCGATGAATGCGGCGGTGGCGCGGTTGACCCAGAGCACCTTAAGATCCGTGCCATAGTAGGCGAACATCTCGGCAGTCGAGTCCAGAATAAGGGCTTTCTCCCGCTCTGCCCGCCACAGGGCCTCTTCGGTACGCTTTCGTTCCGTGATGTCCCACGCGTTTACGACAAAACCCCTGATATGGGGGTCGCCTAAGAGGTTAGTCACGATTGCCTCGATCACGTGCATGCCGCGCGGGCCGCGGAAGCGGACCTCGAACTGCACGCTCCCTCCCGGCCTCTCTACCAGAGTCGATACCACCTCCTTCACCCGCGGCAGATCCTCGGGCTGGATCAGATCGAACGCATGCTTCCCGATCAGCCTATCGGGCGGAAAACCGTCTACCTGCTCGATAGGCGGGCTCGCAAACCGGATCTTTAACTGATCGTCGACGATGAGGATGAATTCGGACCCCTTCTCGACGAGGGCCCGGAACGTCTTTTCGCTCCCACGCAGTTCGGCCTCCGCCTGGTGCCGCTGGAGGGCAATCGAAGCAAGGCTCCGGAAGACCTCGAAGGCCCGGAAATTGACCTCTCCGCCCTCCCGTCGGGTAAGGATCACCGCCGTCCCGAAGATTTCGCCTTTCCAGGTGAACGGGATGCAGTACATTGCCCCGATGCCGGCAATAACCTCGAATTTGAGGCAGATCTCCTGCGAGATCTGCCCGAGGGCGATCTCCTGCAGCCCCCCTTTCACCTCCTCGATCTCGCCGTGGATCATGATGTTCCGAATATGCGGGGGGATTTCGAGGGAGATCCCGGCGAGGTCCTCCCCGAAGGTCTCGATGATGTCCGGCAGGAACGGCTCGATGCCGAAGAACGCCCGGGGGGTCAGGGTGCCCGCCTCGATATCGGCGGCGCTCACGATGACGATGGAACCGGGCGCGAGTTCGTGGAGGTAGGCGCCGATGGCGGAGAAGGGGTCGGCCTCGGGCGGCATCGCGGCAAGCTCCGTCGCCGCCCGGGAGAGGAAGGCCAGGTCGCCTGATGTCCGCCGCACCTCTCTTTCGGCCGCCTCCCGGCGGGTGACGTCGCGGAAGCGGACGATCCAGTCGCCGGTCTGCCTCACCCGCCTGGAGGAGAAAGCGTACCACCGCTCCCCGCCGGCCGCGGACACCCTGACCGTGACTCCGCCGGACCCGGTGCGGTTCTGCAGCAGCGAGAGGATCCGCTCCCTCGGCTCCCCCTCCGCCTTCCCTTCAGGGAGGATTCGGTCGGCGACGATACGGGCCGTATCCACACCGCGGGCGTCATCGGCGGAGATCCCGGCGAGGTGTTCCATGGAAGGGGTGATGGTGCGGACGTTCATGTCAGAATCGGCGAGGATGACGGCATCCTCTATGGCTTCCAGTATCTGCAGTATCTCGGGTTGTACTTCCATATCCGGCTCAGTGGTCCGCATACGGCCCAGCTCCGTCCGGCAGGATCGCCATCGGCAGGGAGATCCTCATGCAGGGTTCTCCACAGGGATAACGTCACGGAGAGTATATAATGATCCGTCTTGCCATGGCCCTCAAGATGAGCGCCCCTGCCTGGTCCCTGCGGCGCCACCGTGCATGAGGACAGCAGGTGGTAGGCCACGGTCCGCAGCCGTGGTTTCACGTTCGAGGGGGAAGGTCTACCCGGCCTGGCCGGGGCTATGACTCGGTACTTCCGGTTGACTACTGCTCCGGTTCCCGATCTCAATCACGAAGATGACCAATACATCGTCCTCGATGGTGAGAATCACGCGGAACTGCCCCACCCGGAAGGGAGTAAAGCGGGTTATCGCGGTTCCCCTTCAGCTTCTTGAGGTGGCGCCGGGGCTGGGGCTCGTTCGCAAGTGCGTAGAACTCGTCCCTGATTCGCTGTTGGTCAGATGGGTTGAGATTCGCAAAATCACGTTCCGCGCCGGGGGTGATGACGAGCCGCCAGGTCATTCGAGGCCCTGTTCCCGGACGACCTCGTCAAACGGGCGGCACCGGCCGGCGCGGATATCGACGATTCCTCCCCCGATCTTCTGCAGCGTCTCCACGCTCAGGGGTTCCGGATCGTATGCCATATTCAGGAGGCGGTTTAACGCCTCTTCATAGGTCTCCTGTGGGTGGATCTTCACGGCATCCGGGCGGGCCCTGGTCTCGGGCCGGAGCAGGATCGTGGAACCATGGGGGCTACGGGTGGCCATGGGGTATGGAGGTTGCCCCCCGGAAAGGGGGAGATGTTCCGGATGCGATCCCGATGATGATAGTAGATGCTGTCATTCTGCTGCTAATGAGATGGCGTCAGGGTATTTCAAAAATGCAGCCCTTTCAGAGATATTTATATGAAGGAAAACGGTGAATAGAACCAGTCAAAGAAGTAGCAAGGTACCTGTATGCCAACGACTAAGAAACAAATGGAGAAGTTGAACAGAGCAAAGAAGGCCAAGGCAGAAGAACTCGCGCAGCAGGCGGCTGCGGGTAGCCAAGCCGCCAAGAAGAAGCTCAAGAAGCTCGAGAAGAAGATCAAGTGAGCCGCCTGGGATTTTCAACTGTTTTTAATTTTCATTTAATTGGTAGGTTTCATCCGGCGTGTTGATGATCGGGGAGAGTTCTCGCGCAAGGGTGTTCTGGTGCATATGTAAGATCTCCTGGATAGGCTCTTTGTCGAGGGTCTCGATATAGAGGTCGATATCGCTCGCGGGCGTATCCTCTCCTCGCGCACAACTGCCGTAGAGGATAACGTTCGTCGTCATACCCCGCAGGTCCCGTATAAGGGCCTGCAACTCAAGGAGCGTGAACCAGACCTTCATCTGCCGCAGGAGGATATTCTCCATATTCGCCTGGTAAAAGGCGAGGTTTCCCACATCTTCGCGGGTGACCAGATCCATCGCCTCAAGGTCTTTGAGGTTTTTGCTGACGAGCGAGACATCGCGGTGCACTATCCGGGAGATCTCCCGGACGTGAAACTTCCTCGTATAGTCCCTCCCGAGCAGGACGAGGAGGATCAACGACGATCTCCGTAAGAGCGATCCATACGCGTCCAGAAAGTCCCAGGGATGAAGATATACGGGCGGGATGCTCCCCTCTACCGCGGGTTCCTGCGTCTCTTCATCCGGGAGCTGCCGGCCGGGGTTCTCATATTGTTGAATATTGTTCAACAGGTGTTGATTCTTTCTCATCAGTTGTTGAGTATATGTCAGCAAGAGTGCATAATGATGCCCCGGGAGGCTCATCATTTGCATGGGCGTACCTTGATGTGGTATTTGTGCAGCAACCCGTTGCACAAATTGCCCGACTCTACGATCGTTCAGCAGTGCATAACAGGGTCGGGCATTTGTGCAGGAGGTGCTTGCACAGGTTGCGCGGAGTCATCGGACCGCATGACGTCGCCCCCGAAAGTCCGTTTTCCCGGCATGCCGGGTGGCTGGGATCCCGCTGCGCCTCCCCGGGCATCGCTACACTAAATTAGTAGTTGGGGGATCTGGCCCCGAACAGACCCTCGGGGAGGGTCGGCCCTGGACTCAAGGGGAAATGCCTCGCGATCGGCCTCTACGGCGCCGCTGCGGATGGGGCCGGACAGCGATCCTGACGATGGCAGCAGTGGCAGCACGATGGCAGCATATGTACAGCAGTTGCTGCCAACAGGAGATCGTGCGGAATGGGGTGGATTTCGGGAAAACTGTCCGGCATGTGGGTAGAGGATCTGTGCATGTACCTATGTACAGCAGAGTAGGAGAACGGAGAGCATGGGCGGTTGACCCCCTCCAGGAACCGGAGTGCCTGTGTTTTCCGCATTGTTGCCAATGATCCGGCAGATTCTGTGTATCCGGGCGGAAGCGTAAATCCGGGTCAGAATCTGGTTGCGTTCATTGGCAGCAACTGCTGCCAACGCTGCCCGCGGTCACCCTGCCCCCCTGGCGGCATCTATGTTTACACCTTTGCACCAGGTTTGCACCGGAATTTCGGGAAAAGTGCAAACGAATATCCCGGCCGTAACGGCCATAATTGTTCTATTGGAGGTATATGTACAGAGATATGTACAGATCAGGGTACTCATTTGCACCATTTACCGGGAACGGAGAGCATGCCTGCAGGGGCGAGCGACCTCTCATCTGGTCTCTGTGAAATCCGCACTGGTGCAAACATGCCAGGTATTCCTGAGGATATTCGACGGATCGGCGAACCGGCTGCATATGGCGGTTTTTCGTGGTGCAAATTCAGGTGCAAACGGGTGCAAAGGTGCAAACGACTGCCCCGGTCAACTCCGCCGCCGGGAGCAGTACTTTACATTCGATGGAGAAGTCCATTGGGCCTGGGGCGGTGATGCCGCCATCTGGCTGGATGACAGCCCGACGATGACAGCAATGACAGCAGTTTTCAGCAGAATGACAGCAACTGCTGCCAATGAGAAAACGCACAAATCGGGGATGGTTCTGAAAACGGATCTCAATCTGAGGGTAAGTACTGTACAGGTACACATATGTACAGCAGAATGAGAGAACGGAGAGCATGCACGAAGCAACTCCGGGTGCCGATGGGGGTCCCTGTGTTTCCCACGTTGCTGCCATCCAAACCGGGAAAATCCAGGATCATGGGCAAAACCGGGAACTCCCTCCGGTTCTCCGTCCGTTGAATGACAGCAGTTGCTGTCAACGTGCTGTCATCTGCTGTCACTTGCTGTCATCTGCTGTCATTTCCCGTGCATGGTCAACGCCGAGGACCGGATACACCGGCACGGCCAGAAGCTGTCATCTGCTGTCATTTCCCGTGCATGGTCAACCCTGGCGATCGCATAGCCCCGGCGGCACCTCAATGCTTGGGCCCTCAGCGGGCTGATTTCTCGAAAGTGGTAGCTCAGGGAGGGATCTCTACTGGATACTCCACCCGGCTTATCGAGAGTGAGGCTATGGCGAAAGGCGACCCTATCATGACCGAGAACTACAACCTGCGCCTCCGGCCTACCGGCGGGCGCAAAGTCACCGAAGAGGTCAACCGGTGGTTCAACAAGACGGTGGTGTATCAGGGGAAGGAATCCACATAACGGTGGGCGCAAAAAGAGGGAAACGCCCCGTGTGCGGCAAATATCGCACCAAAATGAAGAGCGAGATGACGGCCGAAGAACTCAAAACCAGAATGCGGGCGCACCCTACCGCATGGTCACACCGTAGGGGCATTCCTGGGACCACCTCCCACAGCCGGATCCGTACCTCAGGTGGGGAATGTCACACCACCTCAAGAGGGGATACCACCCACAACAGGATCTTACCGCAGGTGGTAAATGTCAAATTTTTTTTCAGTTGCATATAACCCAAAAACCAGAATGCGAGGGGAGGGATTCGAACCCGCGAACTCCTTCGAGAGTCGATCTTGAGTCGACACTTACACATGGCGCAAGACACCTTCAAAAGCAGGACGCCTGAAGTCTATAAACGAATGGCCCTGGACCCTTACGAAAACAACAATCTCAAGGAACTCGATCAGCTGAACGGCCTCGACCCGACAAATCGCAGACACCTCGAAGGGTACATCCACGACCTGGAACTCAAGCAGCTGAAAGACACAACCATCAGGCACAAACTCTGGGGGATCTATCCCCTGCTCAAGGCCACTGACTTCAAAGACGCCGTGACCATCACGCGGTTCGACCTCGAAGACTTTGTCATCAGGAGGCGAAGAGGGTGCAGCCCCTTCACCCTGTATGGCGAGATTCTTGAAACCAGGTTGTTCTTCCGCTGGCTCGTGCCGGAGAAAGAGAAGGAGTTGTTCAAGAACATCAAGAACGTACGCCCTCGCAAGAAACTGCCGGTCGAGCAGCTCATCGTTC
>JAGVUK010000053.1 GCA_019136335.1 Methanomicrobiales archaeon | reverse complement strand
CGGGGGTTGTTTAACAGGATCTCGAAGATGGGGATGTTGAACGCGAGTGTCTTCCCGCTTGCCGTCGGCGTGGTCAGGATGATGTGGTTGCCGCCGCGGATCCGCTCGATTGCCTCGCACTGGTGGGTATAGAGCCGGATCCCCTTCTGCTCCAGGTATGCCGCAAGCGGTCCGGGAAGAGGAGGGGAGACTATACCGCAGGCGGGTTTGTGCGAGGGCAGCCTCTCGATGTGCGCAACCTTATCTCTGCAGTGCTTATCTGTCCGGAGAAACCGGAGTATCCTCGCGGTTTTTCTGGAGCGGCGCCTCGAAACGGGGGGAGCCGCGCCAACTCCCGCCTCATCCTCCTTCTCCGGTGCCGCCTCATACCGGGGAGGGAGCTCCGCCACCCCGGCGGCGGATCCCGGGTTCAGGAGCGCTTTCTCCCGCATCCGGGCAGCCTCGGCGAACGCCGGATCGATCTCGAGCGCGCGATCGAAGCAGCGGATCGCCGCATCGACCTCCCCGGCACGGAGCCTCGCAAGCCCGAAGGCATACCAGGTATCCCTCTCTTCAGAGACATCGTGAGTCTTCATCCCCACCGCCTGATGACGATCACATGGTGCGATAAAGGGTTAATCCGTTCTGTTTCGCCCTCACACCGGTTCATTCATCGGAATACAGCAGTATCTGCTGGTAGGAGACACCTTCCGGCTCCATATCCAGCCCGGCATCGAATGCGACCTTCGGCCTGCTCCTGTAGGTGAAGGTGAGCCCGCCGGTGCTCTGGAGGTGTTCGAGGATGGTCTTCATCTCCTCGTAGATCGGGTACCGGCCGGTCCCCGTGAGGGTCACCCATGCCCGGGACCGGGTCAGCGCGACGAAGAGGCTGTTCCTGAGCGGGATGCTCTCGTCGTTTCTCCCGATGATGTCAAACCCGAGGATGTAGACCACGTTCCCCTCGTTCCCCTTCGCCCGGTTGATGCCCGAGACGGTGACGCAGCCCGTCTCGGAGAAGGTGTCCGGTTTTGCACCGATATCAAGCCGGTTCCGGCCCGAGGCCGAGGATATGTAGGTCTCGATGCCACGCTCCATGAGTTCTTCTGCCACGCTGCGCACCCCGGCATTCGACCTGGCGTTGAGGGAGACGACCAGAATGTCCTCGGGACGTAGTCCGCTCACGACGATATCGCGCTGTATCGAACGCGCGACAAACGATGCCTCTTCCTCGCGCCGATCAACTATCTGGAGGTCGATGAGGTGCCCTTTCCAGAGGTCGGGCACGATGTTTGCCGTGTACTCTTCCGGGCGGGTGATCCTCACCTGGCGGCCGCTCTTGAACTCCCCCTCTACGTCGTAACCCAGCGCGTTCCATTCGGCCTTTGTGGTCGGGCCGGCGAGCATGCCCTCGCGGAAGAAGAGGCCCATGCCTATCGCGTGCGCCGCCATGAGGACCGGAGCGGGTGTGCGGTAGCACTTTCTCATGATGACGCTTTTCTGGAGTTTGAACTCCTCGCCGAAGATCTCTCTTGATGAGGGCATTTTGATGCTGCTCGTATTCTGGTACTCGTCGTATGCCCAGATCAGGCGCCTCTTCTCCGGCCTATCGGGGTCCGGCGGGCAGAGCGACTGGTACGCCATCCAGAAGAACGGCTGCTTTCCCCGGTAGAGGAGGTCTTCGCGGTCGACGACGAGGTCCTGGCCTTCGTCGATGAGGACGGCATCAAAGAGTGGGTCGAGCGGGAGGTTTCTGCTCTCCTGGATCTGGAGGAAACTCTTGCATGCCCGTGCGAAGAGTTCGTTTGGTGTCTGGTGCCGGTCCCCCCTGAGGTCTTCGGGGGAGAAGAAGTCGGTGTCGTAATGGTCGCAGAGCATCCGGTAAAAGCCCGTTCTGCCGGCGCTTCCCCACGCGTGAAGTATCTTGAGCGTGCTGTGCGGATCCTCCGGGTCGAACTCTCCGCCGTACATGCAGCAGTAAAACTGGACCCAGTACTCGATGTACTCGTAGAGCGAGCGCGTGAAGAAGGTGTATACGATCCGGAGATCGGGCTGCTCGCAGTGCATGTAGGCCGCTTTCTGGCAGAGGATATGGGTCTTTCCCGAGCCGGCTATGCCCCTGAACCTCTGCGGTTCGGAGACGGCCTCTTTTGCCAGCCGTTCGACTTCGATATCGCCCTGGACGAACTGCATCCTCAACTTCCGCAGTACGTCCCTCCGCGATGCGCCGCCCGGGTCTTTCACGCTCACCCTCTCATATCCTCTCGCCGGGATGAGGCTTATGTTATCTGATCGCTGCCCGACAACCGGGTTCGCTATGAGAGCGATAGTGCCCGGAGTATAGGGTGGGCGGTGCCCGGAGGGTGAATGCCACCGTCTGTATTGCCGGGAAGGGTGCGGTGGATACGGGAAAGAGGCCTATGGCATCTTCACGCGCCCCATACAGGAGGTGGAGCAGATCCCGTCGCGACCGCTTCTGCCCTCTTGTCGTCGGCGTCGGGGGAAGGGGCGGTTCTGCGTGGCTGTATCTGCGGTGTCGATCTCGTGGGCACTACCGGGCCGTCACCCGCCGGGAACCAGCCCGCTCACGCACGCGATATGCTCCCCGGCCTTCGTGATCCGGATCGAGAAGTGCCGGCCCCGCCACTCCCGTTCCACGTAACCCTGCTCCTCGAGTTCCTTCAGGTAGCCGCGGTTCGTCCGGTTCAGGAGCGCCCGCTTCTTTTTTGCCCGCTGGTAGCCGTCCCGCTCGGCCGTGTGCAGCCTC
>JAGVUK010000214.1 GCA_019136335.1 Methanomicrobiales archaeon | reverse complement strand
GCTTCACGCCGTCCGCTACAAGCGGACCATCGACCGGCTCATCCGCGAGAACCACCTCCCCTTCAACGCTCTCGTCGCGTTCTCCGGCGAGGTGCTGGACCCCGATCTCCAGGAGAAGTTCACCGAAGGCGGCATGAACGAGTTTTCCGACCGGCAGACCGCAGAAGAGTTCAAATTGCCAGAGAACCGGCTCCTCATCGTCGCAAACAAATACCAGACGGGATTCGATCAGCCGCTGCTCCACACAATGTACGTGGACAAGAAACTCTCCGGCGTCGCCGCCGTCCAGACGCTCTCCCGGCTAAACCGGATCCACCCGCAGAAGAGCGACACGATGGTGCTCGACTTTGCGAACGACGCCCAGGAGATCGAGAAAGCCTTTGCACCCTACTACGAAAAGACCCTCCTCGACGAACCGACCGACCCGAACAAACTCTACGACCTGCAGTACCAGCTCGACCAGGCCGCCATATACACTCCCGACGATGTCGAATCATTCGGCAACGAGTACTTCGCGGAGAAGGGCAGGCAGGAGATGCTTCATGCCATCACCCGGCCGGTCACAGAGAACTACAAACACCTTGAGAAAGAAGACCGTGAGACGTTCAAAAAGACCCTGCGGCAGTTCGTCAACCTCTACGCCTTCCTCTCCCAGATCATCACCTTCCAGGACGTAGCGCTCGAAAAGTACTATCAGTTCGCCCGCTACCTCCAGAAGGCTCTCTGCAAGGAGGCCGACCGCCTCCCGGTCGATGTGCTGGGTAACATCAACATGGACTCCTACCGGATTCAGGCGACCAGCAGCGGGAGGATCATGATCAACGCAGACGGAACGCTCAAACAGCCTGAAGACGGCCCTCTTCACCCATCGATGGAAGAAAAAGTTCCTCTCTCCGAGATCATCCAGTACATCAACGAGAACTTCGGCACCGACTTCACCGACGAGGATAAACTCTCCTACTTCGCCGACGATATGGAGAAACGGCTCGTAGGGAATACCACGCTGCGACAGACCTTCAACCCGGAGATCAACTCAAAGGAGAATGTCCGGATCGCATTCAACAACTTCTTCGAGGACACGCTCATCGAGATGCTCTCCACGAACAAGGAGATCTTCAAAAAGATCAATGACGACGAGGGTTTTGCCAGGCTCTTCAAGGATTATATGTTCAACCGCATCTACACGCAGGTCGTGTCGGGAGCCGGATAAACCCCTATATTATGCACCGCCTCCATGGAAGAGCCTCCCGGTCGTTCCCCTCCCGCATCAGCCTCGCATAACACCCCTCCCACACCTTCGCCTGCGCCTCCTGCGACCGCTACACCGCCATCTTCTCCCCGCAGACATCACACCGGCCAATCTCCACCTTCACCCGTTCAAACGCCCGGTGGTCGAACACCCCCGGCAGGGGCTCTTGCAGCACGGACCCCAGTTTTGCACCTGCTTACAGCACGTTGCAGCCGGCGATGCAACTTAACGGACGATGTTCTAACGCCCGATCCGGGTTTCATCCCTGGGGCTGCCGTATCGTGGGATCACTTTCAGCATTCCAGATTTCGCACACACACCCGCACCCATCCCGGCACCGGTGCCGGGGACTGTGTGTGTTTTCTGCTGTAATTTAGTACTAAGTGAGAGACACATCTCTCTATCTGTACAAGTAATGTCGGATCCAGCACCTTTCCCGGCCGTTTTATCTTTGCAACCGATGTTGGAATCCTGTGGTAAACCTGCTGCAATGTTGTAACTCGCACCTATCAGTGCTCAAATTCCGTTCCATAGGAACGTCGTCCCTATCGGTGCTCAAACTCCGGCCCATTGGCCCATCGTTCCTGCGGTGCTCCCACTCCTGCTCTTTACGGACCATCACCCAGATCCGCCCGGATACCTCCGTCTGGACCCGGTGGAGGAGAGCAAAGGCCTTGATATCAAGTCAAAGGGGATGCCCCCGGGTCCAGAAAACGCCCCTGATATCCTATGGGTGCCGATCGGGAGGGGGAGCCGCTCATGGACCCGATGGAGACCTGCCCGCAGCCAGGTCATCCCGGAGGGCCTGCATCGCGGATCCGGGAGGTGGGATATCCGTCCAGGTAGTCGAGGGTGTCACGCGGTGCCGTCATACGTAGATAACCTCGTTTGAGGTACGGCGACCAATACGGGGCTTGAGCGCGCTCTTTTCGACAAGATCAACCGGTCTATCGAGAATCTCGGACAGGTACCGCTCAAGCCTGAGAAACCCGAAGAACCCCGGCACCTCGGAGAACTCGACCAGGATGTCCACATCGCTTCCCTCGTGCTCTTCACCACGCCGGCACGAACCGAAGATGCCAATGGACCCGACGTGATAGGCCTCCGCCAGGTAAGCCTTGTTCCTCCGGAGGATGCCGATGATTCTCGCGCACTCCCCGCCGGGCTCGCAGATGATGGTATCCATTCCTGATCGGGATATGCGCCTTCCCCTTTAGTATAGATATCCCCGGGTACGCCGGTTCACGGGGTGCGATCCGGGCGTTCACCCCGGGACTTCAACGGTGAGCCTGTATTCCAGATGCCCTTCCTCAGTGGGAACCTCCTCACCCTTCTCCTGGAGATCTTCGATATAGACTCGGGCGGCCTCCCGTGCCATCGCTATCGCTTCATTGACGATCGCCCCATAGGTGACGCGAGCCCGGAAGCGTCGGTACGGTGACGGTATACCCGCCTTCCGGTTCCGGGTGGAGGAGGATACGGTAGTTCAGGTTTCTCATTCACCACACCCCGCGGA
>JAGVUK010000037.1 GCA_019136335.1 Methanomicrobiales archaeon | reverse complement strand
AGAGAGGACGAAGACGAACGCGCCCGCAACCGCAAGAAGCGGCAACGCTTCCCGTTTCTCCTGTACGAGCCTGTTTACCTGGTAGAGCCCGATGACGATGAAGGGCAGGGAGACGAGAAACCATATCTCCCACCAGGGTCCTGGTAAGAATCCTTCCATGATGTGCATGATGATCACCTGTAAAGCGCCATGTTGGCGCATCACTCAAATAAATTTGTGCTAATACAAATTAACCTTCTCTATCGAGGTTATCCCGGGTCATATTTATCCCCTGCGGTCTGCAACACTACAGAGACGATATGTGCTCAATTCCACGGATTATCGTTGCCGGAACCCACAGCGGCTGCGGCAAGACCACGCTTGCAAGCGGGCTGATGGCGGCGCTCACCGCCCGGGGACTCGCCGTCCAGCCCTTCAAGGTGGGCCCGGACTTCATCGACCCCACGCATCACTCGGCCATCTGCGGCCGGACGTCGCGCAACCTCGACCCCTTCATGATGGGGGAGGCAGGTGTGCGGGAGACATTCGCCCGGACCTCCGCCGGGGCCGACGTCGCCGTCGTCGAGGGTGCGATGGGGCTCTACGATGGGCTTGAGGGGAGCGATATCGCGAGCACGGCCCACGTCGCAAAGATCCTCGATGCTCCGGTCATTCTCGTGGTGGACGCCGGGGGCGCATCGCGGAGTGTCCATGCCATGATCCAGGGCTACGCGGGGTTCGACCCGGGCGTCCGGGTTGCCGGTGTCATCCTCAACCGTATCGGGAGCGCCCGCCATCTGACCATGATCGAGGAGACAAAGAGCCTCCCGATCTATGGGGGGGTCCCCCGGCGAAAGGATCTTACGGTCGAGAGCCGGCACCTCGGGCTTGCGATGGCGACTGAAGATGATGCGATGGCGCGGTTCGGTGCGGTGGTGGAGGAGACATGCGATCTCTCACGGGTCATGGATCTCGCGCGGTCTGCCCCGCCCCTTCCGGCGCCGGCAGAGGGCGGGAGCCGGTCGGAGACCCGGGTGCGGATCGGCGTCGCGCAGGATGCGGCATTCTGTTTCTACTATGCCGATAACCTTGACCGGCTCGCACGGGCCGGAGCAGACCTGGTCTTCTTCTCGACGACGACAGATCGGCTTCCGGATGTGGATGCCCTCTATATCGGCGGCGGCTACCCGGAACTCCACGCAGCGGCGCTCACGGCTTCCCGGTGCCGGGAGGATATCCGCCGGGCAGCCGACGATGGCATGCCGATCTACGCGGAGTGCGGCGGACTCATCTACCTCACGGAACAGCTCGCGACCGCCGGGGGTGACTACCCGATGGCAGGTGTCCTCCCCGCGACGGCCGTGATGACGGACCGGATCCAGGCTCTCGGCTATGTGGAGGCCCGGGTGGCCGGCGGGACACCGATCCTTATACCGGGTTCGGCCTTCCGGGGCCACGAGTTCCACTACTCGCGCCTCGACTGCGCCTCTGACGCGAGGTTTGCCCTGACCCTCCTCCGGGGAAAGGGGATCGACGGCGGCCGGGACGGACTTATCGCACAGAACGCGGTCGGGCAATATACCCACGCTTACTTCACGGAGGGGTCTGCCGGGATGCTGGTGCAGGCTGCTCTGGCATACCGGCGGTCATAGAGCAAAAAAGGGGTCAGGAGGTTGTGTTGCCGGTGACGACGATGAGCCCGGTAAACCCGGTTGGCAGTGACATGTAGGAGTAGTTGTCCGGCGAAGGTGAAGTTATACGAGTCACCCGGCTGAAGCATCCCCGAGTCGAAGTCTGCCGCCTGACCGGTCGCCGTGACGGTCTCGTTTTCGGCGGCGTTGTTGGTCCAGGTCACCGTGGTGCCCTGGGAGACGGTGAGCACGTCCGGCACGAACCCTCTATCGGTGATGGAGACGCTCTCGCCGCCGGCTGCCGGCGGCGCGGGCGGGGTCTCCATCGCGTTTGCGGCGGGGGTCGTTATAGTCCCGGCCGGCGTGGTTCCCACGGATGTTGCTGTGGTCGTTGTTTCCGCCGGGGTTCCGGTGGTTCCCGGCGTCGTTGTGCCGGGAGTTGCCGTTTCGTTGCTCCCCGGCTGCACACACCCCGCGATCATGATGCCCGCGATCACCATGAGGGCAAGGATACCAAACATTCTCTTCATGGGGCAGACGATGTTTCTTAGCGTAGATAAAGTTTACCCCTGATGCGAGAGCCGGAATGCGGGGTAACCGTGATGCCGGGCCTCCGGTTGCCCGGCTACCTGGCCGGCAACGCTATCCTGTTTGTTGATAAACCCCTCAAATGGGGTCAGGTTCGCCGGATAGCGGGTCGTGGGCAGGGGGGCTCCCGGCCCTCCTGCCGGGGGTCTGTATGCCGGCGCAGTGCAGGGATGTCAGATCGGGTGGCTCCGTCTCGACCCATTTGCCGTCCCCGCCGGCGAGGGGTCAACGGCGGTATATCTTCGTGCATTTTCGGCGGTGGAAAAGTGTACACTGGATCGGGTGACGAATCCGGGCCTTAAAGCGCCAGCCGGCGCACTTTCCGTGTTGCCGACCTGCCATAGGGTGATATCGGAGAGATTGCGCATTTTTGAGCCGTTTTTGAGGATTCCGCCGACGATCTCCCGGGTTCGTGCCGGGACTAAAAAAGAGGGGTTGTCGGGTTACTTCCGCATCATGAGGAAGTATCCGGCCACCACGACGATTGCGATCACGGCGAAGATTGCGAGAATCATCGTCATGGGCAGCCCTTCAGCAGGCGGTGCTGTGGGTGTCGTGGGCGTCGCTGGCGCGGCCGTGGTCACCGTCTCGGTCGGGGTGGTGGGGGTCGTTATCGGTTCGGTGACTCGTGCCCGGGATGATGGTCGTCGGGACGTCCTCCCAGAGACCGGACTCTTTGTTGTACCACTTCATCATGCACTGCTGGTTCGTGAGGTCGAGAGAGTTCCAGACGTCCTCGGGGATGTCAAGCGAGAGCGTGATCGCCGGGTCGAAGGTTGCACCGTCAGGGCTGGCCTCATAGGCGTAGCCGGCGAACTTGAAGACCGATCCGGACGGGACCGCCGGGACCGCGTCGCCGGCGAGAGGTTTGAGACCAATCTCGCCGAGCGGTTTGCCGTTGGCGTCGAGCGCCTTCGTGCCGATCGGGATGAACAGGCTCGCGATGTTATCGGCGGCGTTAACCATGACGGATTTGAGGACAGTCCCCGCGCTGCTGGTCAGGAGAGTGCCTGTCCCGGTGTAGGTGGAGACGGTGCTGCCGCTGCCACCGCCGCCGCCGCCGGAGGGGCTGGGGGGCACGGGGGTGGGGGGCACAGGCGATGTGATGGTGAGCATATGCTGTCCATAAGCCTGTATCGTGCCGTTCGCGCTCTGTCCAACCATGTAGACACGGTAGGAGCCAGGATCAAGACCAGATGTCGAGATCACGGCCTGATTCGTGTTCGCCATCACGTACTTCCCGCTGCTCGGGCTGACATAGATGTTGCCGATGAGCTTCTGAGTCGCGGGGATACCGTTGTAAGTAAAGTTCAGGAAGAGGGTTTCTTTACCGAGCGTCGCCGCATCGATGAGTGCAGTGCCGCTGTAGGCAACATCGCGGAGAACAATTACCCCGAGACGTTCACAGGGTGTGTCGAACCTGAACTGCGCGGTAAAGGTCGCGTTCTGTTGCACACTTGTGGGGGTGATAGCACCCTGGTCATTGCTTTCCATGACTATGACCGGCATCATGCCGAGGAAACCGATGCGGTCGCCATCCATAGCGATTGTGGCAAGCACGTAGTCGCCAGGTGCAGGCTTAATTGACTTCAGGTTCTGATCGTTCAACCGGTAACCAGCGTTCAGGTCTACCTGGTTCGCGGGGTGGCGGAGGGTCTCGGATATGTTGCCTGGGTTGGTGATGGGGATTCCACTCTGATCGGGCATCGAGATCGTGCCATCATCGGCAACGACGATCTTCGTCCAACCGCCGTTGATGAAGATGTAAGCGGTCTCCTTGAGGAGAGCGTCGTAGTTGATCGAGTGCATGCCGCCCTTTCCGCCTTCGATCAGTTCAGCGATGTAGGTCTCATTTGCTTCCACGAGCACGAGAGTAGCGCTCTTGACATGGGGGACCTTCACGAGGAAGTCGAGGCTCGCACCCGGATCGAGGACCCAGACGTTGCGATAGGTCTCGTTTCCGGCAATTGTCCGGTTTGCGTTGTTGTCGACGGTCACGTAAATATCAGGAGTAACCTGGCCAACATTCGTCACCGCCTTCGCCAGTGTATCCATGGTGGGGAGGGATACAGTGCCTCCGTAAAGGGTGATGGAGCTTACGGCAGTCCTGCTGATATCTTTTACCCCGATGTAAGTCGTGTCGATGCCGACAAACGTGCCCATCTTCGTTGAGTTCACCCAGATCATGTAGTCATTGTAGAGGTGGAATACACGGTTACCGTAGTTACCGGCCTTATCATAGGCACGGAACGCGAGATCGCGGTTTCCATCATCGATCGGCGGGATTGTGGCAGTCCCAATGAGGCTGGCGCTGGACCAGAGCTCGTTGCCTTTCGCAACATCCACGAGGGCGACGCGGTCAAAGTTCGGGTCGGAAGCGACGTTCCAGTTCAGGGTCAGCGTCTCGCCGGCCTCTATGTAACCGTCACCGTCACTGTCGGCGACCGTGAAGGTGTTGATCACCGGTGCGACGGTATCGAGCGTGAAGGTCCAGTTCAGGTACCGCGCATCACCGAAGATATCGATGCCGCTGGCGTTCACCCAGTACCCGCCATCGGGAAGAACGGGAGGCATGGTACCTTTTGCATAGTCAGTGGTGGTATCGATAGCAAGCGGTATCGGCCCGTAGGTCGCAGATCCGAGAATCATACCGACCGTCCCCTTGTTCATCTGGGACATGAACACCCGGGCCTCGGCAGGTTTGACGTTGATGTAGCCGGTCGGTTCGGGTTTCGAGAACCCGACATCGACGACGTTGATGACCTGGGTTGCCGTTCCAGAGTTTCCTGCGGCATCAGTTGCTGTTACTGTCAGCGTGACGCCATCTTCAACAGGCCAGGTGACCTGCTTGCTGAAGGTGTAGTCGGGAGCCTGCCCGCCGAGCGGAAGGAGATCATACACGACCGCTGGATGGGTCGCGTTCTTCAGGGTGGCCTGAGCAGTTCCCATCCCGCCGACGTCGCGGATCGTTCCGGCAATGTTGAACGTAGACGAGACGCTCGTCGGCGTGGTGAGCGTGATCACCGGGGGCACTTCATCTTTGGTTTTGAAGGTGCCGTTGATGACAGTCGTTGAAGGTATGACATCGTCACCATTGGTGTCGTCCAACGTGATCAGAACTATCCCAACAGGAGTAGCTGAACCATCGTTCTTCAGGGCTCTAAAGGTGACGTTTGCAACCCAGAACGGAACAGTATTCGAATAGCCTGTTCCAGTTGCCCCTGCAAATATCATTCCACTCGATTTAACAGGCGGAAGTTGAAATGTTCCCTCTGCACTGACGTCGACCGCTTCTGTAACAGCCTCGTCAAAGTAGACGGCAAATGTGAACGAACCCGTTTTCGGGCTAAAGTCGTTGCTGAACCATACTTCTGCGTTTGCCTGCTGACCCTGTTGAATTTCTGTATTATCTGTCACAGATA